>CAKZJW010000013.1 GCA_937120495.1 uncultured Oligoflexia bacterium | reverse complement strand
TGAAATCCATTATCGTAAGTTTTGCATAGCTTGGATATTTCCAATGCTTTAGTCATTTATTATCTCGATTCTATGTAAGGTTTGATCAACAGAAATAAATACGTCTTGTCATGACATAACGATAGGGAAAGGTATTTTGTGGCTTTTTAATAAATTTCAAGCACAGACAATACATAATCACTGAATATAACGAATAATACGCTTCATTTATAAAGAAACCAGAAAGTTTAAGCTTCTTTATAATTACGGCGGTAAACCGCTTCACCCATTCTGGCTATTTGAGTATCAATCATTTTCTCGAAAGGCTTCAAAAAAACGCCTTGGTCAAAATTAAATTTTCTTCAAATACATCTCCTGTTAATGCTTCATGGATTGTATCAAGTTCTGGAGATTCAGCTTCTCAAGTTCTAAATATTTATCAATCTGGATCATGTACTGGTGCTGCGATTGAAACATCTGCAAGTCTTGCAAATAATATTAATACATATTCATTTGGAGCTGCTGTTTCAAATAACTCTTACACTTATACAATTACAACGACAGATAATGCTGGAAATACAGCGACATCAGGATGTTCTTCTTCAATCTATATTGATACGGTTGCTCCTGCTGATGCGACTGGACTTGGATGGGCACAGACTTCTCCGTTCTCAGGAACAACTGTTGCTGCTTCTTGGACACCTTCTGTTGATGCCGACCTTGCTTCACAGCTAGTTCAATTCTATTCAGATGGAACATGTACAACTCCTCAAGGATCTGCTCTGACTGTTGCGGCTGCAACTAATACGCAATCTCTTGCAGGTGTTTCAAATGGAAATACTTATTCTTATATTATTACTTCAACTGATACTGCTGGAAACTCTGATGTTACAGCATGTTCAGGAACAATCACAATTGATACTGCTGCTCCAACGGGTGCAACTGCTATTGCTTGGACACAAACATCTCCACACAATACTTTAAGTGTAGATGCAACATGGACTCCTTCATCTGATGGAGACGAAGCATCTCAGACAATTAACTTTTATGAAAACGACGCAACTTGTACGGCCGGTGTATTTGCAACAAGTAGTTTAACAACAGCCGTTGCAACTTATAATTTTACTACTGGTTCAACTGGAAATAAGTATTACTACACAATTACAACTACTGATCAAGCAACTAACGCTCACGTTACAGCTTGTTCTGCAGTGATGGAATTAGATACGATTGCTCCAGCAGCAGCAAACACATTAGCTTGGACTCAGTCATCTCCTTCGAATGCAACTTCCATGGATGCAACTTGGATAGTTGGTGGATCAGCGGATGCTGCTTCACAATCGGTTCAATTGTACGCTGATGCAACCTGTTCAACTGCAAGTGGTGCACCAATATCAATTGGTTCAGGTGTTACAACGACAAACTTTACAGGTTCAGACGGATCAACATACTCATTCATCGTAACAACAACAGACTCTGCTTCAAATACAATTGCATCTGCTTGTTCTGGTGGACTTACTATAGATACGACAGCACCAGTGGCTCCAACACCTACAAACTGGGCTCAAGGAACAATTCATAATGCAACAGTAGTGACATCGAGATGGGCTCTTGGTGGATCTCCTGATTTAGCTTCACATCGAATAAGCTACTTCACAGATTCTGGATGTTCTTCAAGTGCTGGGCCAGCAGTTACAAAAACATCTACTGATACTGATGATGTATTTATTGGTGCAAATGGTAATACATACTTCTACACAGTTGTTGCAATTGATAACGCTGGAAATGAATCAACTCCAGCCTGTAACACGATTGGAGTTGAAATAGATACAACAACACCTCCAGATGCAACTGGACTTGGATGGACACAAGGTTCTCCATTTAATGGAGCGACTGTCGACTCAGCATGGAGCAGAAGTCTTGCTTCAGATATTGCTTCTCAGTCAATTCAATATTACGCAGATGGATCATGTACGACTAATGATGGCCCAGCGATTACCCTAGGCGCTGCCGCAGTAACACACAACAGGTCTTCTTCAGATGGTGCGACTTACACTTACAAAATTACAACAATTGATAATGCAACAAACTCTACAACAAGTTCTTGTTCAAGTGCAATGGAGATTGATTCTTCAGCGCCAATAGGTGCCAACACTCTAGCATGGACTCAGTCTAGCCCGACGAACACTACGAACTTAAACACAACTTGGGTTGCTTCTACATCTCCAGATATTGCATCTCAAACAATTGAATACTTCTCTGATGCATGTACAACTTCTGTTACATCTGTAACTTTAGCTGCAGGAGTAACGACTCATAACTTTACTAGTGGAACAAACGGAAACACTTATTACTTCCAAGTGACTTCAACAGACACTGGTGGAAATGCTACACCGTCATTATGTTCAGTAGCTTCAATAACAATCGACACAGACTTCCCTACCGCTGCAAACACAATTGCATGGTCAGAAACAAGTCCTTCGAACAGTACAGCAATTACTGCGACGTGGGTAAATGGTGGAGCAGGAGATATTGCAAACCACAGAGTTGATTTTTACAACGATGGAACATGTTCCGGATCTGTTGCAAGCTCTAACACTGAATCAGCAATTGCTTTAAGTTCAAGTTTCTCTGGAACGAATGCAACGACACATTCATATAAAGTAGTGACTATTGATACAGCCGGAAATGAAGCTCCGTCTATTTGTTCAAATGCTATTATTATTGATACAGCCGCTCCTACCGATGCAACTCTTCTTGCTTGGACGGAAGGAACTAGTTCTAATACTTCACCAGTTGAAGCAAGTTGGACAGTCTCAGGTTCAACCGACAAGGTTTCACAAGAAATAAATATTTATCAATCAGCAACATGTACAGGAGCTGCAAGTGTAACAGCTACACTCGCGACTAATATAGCAACCTTTAGCTTTGCTGGTGCTGTTTCAAACAACTCTTATGCTTACACAATCTCAACGACAGATAATGCTGGAAATATTGGAACAACTGCTTGTTCAGCCTCTATCTATATTGATATAAATCCTCCATCAAACCCAACATTAATGGGATGGGTACAATCAAATCCATACAATGGAACTGATATTGATGCATCATGGACGCCATCATCATCAGCCGACTTAGCGAGTCAAACGATTCAATTTTATGCTGACGGAACATGTCTTACGCCTCTTGGTTCAACCGTGAGTGTAAGTTCAGCAACAAATACACTGACTCTATCAGGTGTTACCAATAATAATTTATACAGCTATAGTATTGTTTCATTTGATACAGCTGGAAACTCAACATCATCAGCTTGTTCTTCATCTCTAGGTATTGATACTCAAGCACCAACTGGAGCAACTTTAATCTCATGGGTTGAAGGTATTTATGATACAGACTTAAGTGTAAATGCTACATGGACTTCATCAAGTGATGGTGATGAAACAAATGAAATCATCAAATTTTACGAAAACAGTGCAGATTGTAGTGGAGCAGTTTTTCAATCAGTAACACTACCTGCAAATACTGGTACATATAATTTTACTACTGGTTCATCTGATAATGATTACCGCTTTACTGTTACAACAACAGATGGAGCAAACGATCACGTTACTACATGTTCTGCAGCAATTAGACTTGATACAAGTGCTCCTGCACCTCAAACGGCATTAGCATGGTCTCAGATAAGTCCTCATGACGCTACTACAGTTGAAGCAAGCTGGGCTCCAAGTGTTTCTACAGATGTACTGACACAAGAAATTCAATTCTATGATGATGGAGTATGTGGTGCTGGAAACGAACTTGGTGCTAAAATAACGGGTCTAGGATCTGGTGTTACAACTCAAACGCTTACAGGTACTGACGGGATAACTTACTCTTACGTACTAACGACGAATGACAATGCGGGGAACTCGACAGATTCTTCTTGTTCTAGCTCGATGGAAATCGATACAACGGACCCTCTTTCACCAACAGGTCTAGGATGGTTTGAAACATCTCCACACGACTCATTATCTGTAACATCTCAATGGACACTTTCATCTTCAGGCGATGTTGTTACTCAAAGAATTGATTATTATATTGTTGCTGGCTGTGGTGGTGGTGCAAGTAGCACTACAACTGTTGCATCAGGTGCAACAAGTAATATTTTCTCTGGATCTTCAGGAAATACTTATTACTATACAGTAACGGCCATAGATAACGCTGGAAACGAGACGACTTCAGCATGTATTGCTAGTGGAATGCTCATAGACACATCTGCACCAGCAGCTGCTTCAAATCTGTCTTGGAGTGAATCAAACCCTACAAATGAAACAACTCTTGATCCAACATGGACACTATCAGGAGCTACAGATATTGATACACAAACGATAGAATACTTTACAGATGTTTCTTGTTCGGCAACAACAGGTGTTATCAACACTCTCACAAACACCGACGTTACTGATGCCTTTACAGCAACAGTTCACAATACAACTTACTACTTTAAAGTAACAACGATTGATACAGCTGGAAATACAACTGCTTCAAACTGTTCAACGGGACTAACTGTTGACTATGTAAACCCAGATCCTCCAACTTCTGCTGTTGTTGCATCTGCTTGGGTTAATGGAGTTGCTCCATTAAGCTTACCAAGTTTTTCTTGGACTAACCCTGTAACAACATTTAACAAGATGGAAGTTGCCCTTGGAACAAGCTCTGGCGGAGAACAACTTTCGAACTGGTCATCAGTTGGTGCTGGAACTTCTACAATTTTCAATTCAATTACTCCTGCTTCTGAATGTGCGATAATGTATCCTTCAGTTAAAACTCTAGATACAGCAGGAAATGAATCTTCAATTCTTACACTTCCAACAGGTGTTCGTTGGGATAATACTGCTCCATCAGCTCCAACAGCTCTCAACATTCCAAATGATGATGCAACAACTACTGATAGTGCAACTCTAACTTGGACATCTTCTACAGATAATTGTGAATTTGCCTACTACGAGATTGCTGTCTCTACATCAACAAGCGATGCTGACGTTGTCTCAGGAGGAGATTGGCAAAATATTGGAGATGTAAATTCATATCAAATTACAGGACTAAGCCTTGCAATTGATACTAACTACTTTATTCTTTTAAAAGCATTTGACTCTGCAGGGAATCCATCTCTACAAGTTGAAAGTGCACCTTTCCAAAATAACTCTGCACCTTACGCTCTTTTAAAGGGAGCTGAAACAACTGCTAGCGGAGCAGATAGGTTTAACTTTAACAATATGACTGAAGAATCGATCAAGTGGTCACTTTCATCAAAAATTGACGGTGGGTACTTTGAACATTCAACTGCAACGAACGCTCATCAACTTACGATAAAAGTTGCTGGAGATTACTATATTTCTTATAACACACCTGTAGAGTCTCCATCAGTTGGTGGTGGACAGAGGGTTGTACTTGCAAATGATCTTTATATAAATGGAGTTCTTCGTGACGATTTCCGAACGAATAATGCTTATATCAGATACCTAGATGACCAAGAACAATCATCAAATGCAATGGGGGCATTTGTAACACTTGCTGCTAATGATGTTATTACATTAACAACTAAAGGAACAAACGTTACAGGTAATATTGTATCAAATAATGCAACTCTTTATGCTGAATACATAAAGCCAGGAAGAACAATCTTCAAGGCAACTACTACTCAGAATACTGCCGGAACAAATTACAATACAGCTGCTCAAACAGCTCTTGAGTGGAGTAGTGAAATAAGCGATACAGGATTTACTCATAGTAATGCTGTAAACCCTGAAAATATTAGACTTGATAATATTGGAACATACAAACTTAGCTTCAACCTTCCTTACCACACTACAGGAGGTTGTCCGGGAAGCTCTCAAAGAACTCTAGTTAGAGTAAGGGCAAGGCTTGATGGAGCTGATATTACAAGTGCCGTTGGGGCAAATGGCTATATTCGTTGTCAATCAAACTTTAAAAGATCTAGTACTAGCTGGACTGGTTATATTAAAACGACTGCTCCTAATCAGATACTGACTTTAACAACTCAACGAGGAACTCTTTCAGGGGACCCACTTTATGCTCTTGTCGATACTACAACAAGAGAAGGTAGTATTAGTGTTGAACTAGTTGATTCAAGTTCAGATACAATTATTCTTTATGGTGATCGATTAGTCTCAGGAGTAAACTGGGCATCTTCAACTACTGAATCTCCAGTCCAGTGGAGCACTCAAGATGAGTTAGATGCTACTGTATTTAGTCATTCTACAGCTGCAAACAATCACGAAATATCTGTAGATGAAGATGGTGACTACCAATTTGACTTCAGTGTTAGATTAACAAGAGATAATACTTTAGTTTCAAGTTCAAGGTCTAATGTTGTAGTTAAAGTACAAGTAAATGGATTAGATGTAAGTGGTGGTGAATGTTCATCATTATATGCTCGTAACCAGAATAGTGGTGCCGAAACCCATGAACATCTAGAATCTTCATGTTCGTTAGAGATGACTCTACCAAACCTTAGCTCAGGTGATGTAATTACTTTTACAGCTCATCGAGAAACAGTGGCGGCTGCTGGTGATCCGGATCGACTTGCACCAGAAGATGCTCAACTTGTTATCACTAAAAAGAGATAGAACTAAAGATAAGTCTAAATTTAAGATACTCTCCAGGCTTTATCACTGGTTTTGAACCTTCATCACCATAAGCAAATATTGAAGGAGAATAAATTTCAATATCTCCCCCCTCTCCGCAAATGCTTAGTGCTAACTTCCAGGCTTTTAACATTCCTTTATATGGAAAAGTAGTCTCTTTAGAGAGGTTATCTTCAATAAGACGATCTTCATTAAAACTATGAATGGAGTACTTTATTTTTACTTTACTTAAATGGACTTTATCAACTGGAGTACCTTGTTTTAAGACTCTGTATACGATACCAGATTTATGTTTAATCAAAGAGGGTTTTGACTTCATAAGTTTAAGTAATTTTTCTTTTCCTAGTTTTTTATTTTTTTGAGCTATTTTTTTTCTATGTAAAGACACTAAGACATCAATCATCTTAGCTTTCTTTTTAATTTGGTCGGAAGGAACAAATTTAAGGTTACGGCCATCTTCCATGCCTTTCAAAAAAATTAAATATGCATCTTCATCAAGCATAAACTCTTTAGAAGAGTGCCCATACTTAACACCTAATGCATAAGCGACATTATCAATATTACGGTTAGATTCTTTATTAAAGGAAAATTCCTTATAAGAGCTTAATTCTTTCTTTTTCTCTGGGGAACAAGAGAAAATAGTTTGAGAGATTAGAGTAAAAACAAATGCTTTTTTTATCATTCTTTTCATATAAAAATTAAAACATTTTTTTATGGAAGTAACAAAAGATATTGTGACTTTAAATTTTTAAAAAATTCGTAAAAATACTGAGAACTATAAAATCTCCCTACTAATACAATTGAACAAAGTCACCTTCTGTGACACTACCACCTGAGTGGAGAACGGCAATTGCTCCATCTTCACCAAAATAATCAATCACTTCCAATGTGCCTTTAACCTGGCCTTTTGAAACTCCAAGCATAGCCCCTGTCTCGGGGTCATAGATGTCGCTTCCCTCTGTCATTACTCGAAGAATATCTCCAACATTAATACCTGAGATCCTACCAGCATTTAAATATATTTTAGAACCAATAATTTTTGCAACTCTGCCAGTCCAATCAAGTCTTGCACCAAGTTTTGCGACATCAGGTACAAACCTTCGCGCTGCAACTTTTATCGAATAACGAAGAAGGCCACGTCTAGCATCTATTGCTTCTTCTTTATGTTTGTTAAAAAGCTTATAAGTTGAGTCGTTAACATTTCCATCTTTCTTACCTGAATAAATTTCTTTATTCGCTTGAACGTCATAAACCTTTATTTCTAAAACTGTTTCAGCATAAGATTTAATTTTTCTAACAAGTCCTATTTCATCAGACTTCTCATGAACCTTTGCCTTAGATATTCTTCCAAAGATAACAAGGTTAACACCTGTAAGTTTTGCCTTTCTAGCGAGTGTAGCAAGTTTTAAACCTCCACCAGCGTAAATTTCTTTACTCGTACCGAAAATACTCACTCCTGCAGCATCAAATATATAATCTCTTGCTCGAGATAACTCTTTTCTAAACTCCTCTGTTGCCGTAATGGCCAGATCTTCTTTCCCGTAAGGTGACTCATTGTAAAAAGGCAGTAGAGCTACTTTTTTCTTGATCGTTGGAAATCCCTTTACAGGTCTTTTGTACTTTCTTGGATAGTAAGGTCTTGGATTTTGCTTATTTGGGTTCAACAGTGCACAGGACTGGAACATAAAAACAAAACTTAAAATAAACGTAATTTTTGACATAAAAAACCTAGGGGTTACTTATTAAATTTCAGCACTTTGGCTATTAATAAATTTTACCCCAAGAATATTATCTGTATCAATAAAGTCGAATTTAGGACCATTTTTTGCCGATTGCATCCCTTTAAGCAGAGTCTTCAAGTCAGATAATTCTCCATCCATAAAGACAACAAGCTCAGC
Source organism: uncultured Oligoflexia bacterium (assembly GCA_937120495.1). Classification (GTDB taxonomy): domain Bacteria; phylum Bdellovibrionota; class Bacteriovoracia; order Bacteriovoracales; family Bacteriovoracaceae; genus CAKZJW01. The sequence goes on along the minus strand of CAKZJW010000013.1, from coordinate 22,392 downwards.
CCTATTAGTTCCAATAGACTCAAGTCTTGCATCAAGAGAATATTTAATTCCACGGCCTTTAATTGTCTGAAGAAAAAGGTCTACATCATTCATATTCGAAAAGTCGAAAAGAGATACGCGTTGAATACTATTAATTGGAGGTATTGTTTTAATTTTATTTTTTAATTTTTGAAAACCAACAATTGGAATTCGATGAACATGGTTTGCTAAAATTGTAGATAAGTCTTCGTATTTGATTTTATTATATTTTTTTTGTTCATTATTAAAATTCATACTCATCAAAATATTATTAGCTTGAAGATCAAGTACATATCCTCCACCAGAGAAATTGTATTTATATTCTTTTAAATTTTGATTCGCGACAACTTTCTCAATTGTAATTTCAACTTTCATATAAAGTGAATTAATAAAGACATCAGGAATGTCTGAAATCATTTTTTCATAGGGAAGTTTAAAATAGTCATTCAAACGGTTTTGTTTATCCTCAGAAAGGATTTCAATATTTGCAATATTATCTGGCTTATTTTTATTAAACCATGCAAGCCATGAATTATTAACTGTTTCAGTAAAATCATCAACCTTTGCAACACCAAGGTCAGAATAGTCTGTATTTTTTAAGTTATATTTTATCCCTAGAAATAGACTACCGTAAGCTGAAGATCGTTTCCCTCTTATATAATCGTAATAGATTGTTCTCAAAAGGTTTCTATTCACTGTTGCTTCTAGTTTCATATAGCGAGCATTTGGATCTTGCTGAGAGCGAGTATAGCGCTTTACAACGAAAGATTGAATGATCCTTGCAAGCGAGCCAAATTTTCTTTTTGCTTTTAATTTTTTTATTCGAAGGACTTCATTATATTTCTGTCTTTGCGCTGGAGTTGGCTTTTGTTCAATATTATATTTTTCACTTAAAGCTTTCTCTACAGGTTCAAAGCTTGCTTTGAACTTATCATTATATTTTTTCCAAAAGACTTCTTTATTTAGGCCCATATTCGTAAATTCTTTAGAGATGACATCTAAGAATCCATTATGAGTAACTTGAGCCTTTATAAATGATAAAGAGTCATCACTTGTTGAGTAAAATCTCCCTTCACCTTGAACAAAATTAGCTGCCCAAGAGTTAAGAGTAAGCATTAATAATAAAATTATTTTAAACATAGAATCCTTATCTTTGTTCATATTTATTGTGGATTAATTTCTTCCATTTTCCCGTCAGTAAAAAAACTAACAGAACTTGTATTAAGTATTTCATTAATTTTAGCTGCAAGTTGTGGTGTTGGGTTAACTAAATAGTTTTCTCCAAGATTCATCTTTGCTCTTCCCTCTTCAGATTCAAAAACTAAATGAGCAGGAACAGAACCTCTATAACTTAAAAGTATTTGTTTAAGTTTAGATAAAGAGTAATCATGAAGCTTACTTGTTTCAAGTTTTACAACAACTGCCGTAACCCTTGCATCCGCTTCATCGTCAACAAGTCTAATCTTATTAACAAAGAAACTTCTTCTATCTTCAGAAAGTTTAACATAGCCTTCAATAACAAGTGGCTCATCAGATTCAAGAAATTCAAAGTATTCAGCGTACACTTTTGGAAAGACTAAACATTCAATTTTACCCGAGAGGTCTTCAATCGTTACAAATGCCATCCTATCACCCTTTTTAGTGAGGATTGCCTTCTTCTCCGAAATCAGTCCTGCGATAGTTAGGTTTCTTTTTGTCGGATCATTTTTCCTTGCATCTTTATTTCTAAAATCAAACGCCGGAGCTTCCATTTTAGGTAGTTCATGAATCTCAGCAATTTCCATCGACACTAGCTTCTTTAGGATATCACCAAATTTATCTAGAGGATGGCCAGAAACATAAACTCCGAGAAGTTGTTGTTCATAACCTAGTTTTTCTTTTTCATCAAAGTCACTTACTTCAGTTATATCAAGCATCTCTTCTTTCGTTTCACCAAAGTCAGAAGCCATATCAAATAGGTTAACTTGTCCATTGGCTTTTTCTTCTTGCTTCTTTTTAGCGAAACTTACAATGATATCTAAACTCTCAAGTAGAGTCTTTCTATTCATTTTTTCACAACCATCAAAAGCTCCAACCTTAATTAGAGATTCGATTGTTCGCGAATTGATTGATTTCATACTTACACGTTCACAAAAATCAATGAAGCCTGTAAATGGTCCATTTGCTTCTCTTTCTTCGATAATTGCAGCAACAGGATTTGCACCTACATTTTTAACCGCTCCCATACCAAAGCGAATTTTGGTCCCAATAACATTAAATAAGTAAAGTGACTCATTCACGTCAGGAGGAAGAATTTCAATATCATGAGCACGAGCATCATTAATATACATCGTGATCTTATCCATATTGTTCATCTCTGTACCAAGAAGGGCTGCAAAGAATGGAGCTGGATAGTAGTGTTTTAAAAATGCTGTTTGGTAAGCAATTAAGGCATATGCCACGGCATGGGATTTATTAAATCCATATTTTGCAAACTCGGCCATAAGGTCATAAACCTCTGCCGCTTTTTTAAGATCATAGCCTCGCTCTTTTGCACCAGTCAGAAAGATCTCTTGATGACGAGCCATCTCTTTTTCTTTTTTCTTTCCCATCGCTCGACGAAGCATATCTGCTCCACCAAGGGAATAACCACCAACAGTTCTTGCAATGTTCATAACCTGTTCTTGGTAAACAATAATTCCATACGTGTCATAAAGAACTGGCTCTAAACTTTTTTCACCTTCAAAAAAGTAATCAACTTCTTTTCTTCCAAATTTTCTCTCAATAAACTCATCATGCATTCCAAGTCCCATAGGTCCTGGTCGATAAAGCGCATTGATGGCCGTGATATCATCGATTGTCCCAGGCTGTAGTCTCGAACAAAGATCTTTCATCCCACTAGACTCGAGTTGGAAAACACCAGTGGTATCACCTTTTGAAATCATGTCATAAACGGGTTGATCTTCCATATCGATAAACTCAATATCAAAGTCTTTTACGTGATCTCTTTGAATAAACCTTTCAGCATTCTTTATAACGGTAAGAGTTTTTAGACCTAAGAAGTCAAATTTAACTAGACCTATCTCTTCTGAGAAATCTTTATCAAACTGAACAACTTGCTCTCCCTCACGTCCCTTATACAGTGGACAATAAGAAACAAGAGGTTCATTGGTAATAATAACACCAGCTGCATGAATAGATGCATGTCTTAGTAATCCTTCAAGACGTTTTGAGATTTGAAGAATTCTTCTAATTTTTGGATCTTTCTCTTCAAGCTCTGAAAGCCTTGGCTCCATCTCGAGTGCTTTATTAAGCGTCATTCCAAGCTCATCCGGGATAAGCTTTGCTAGAGCATCTGTCTCACCATAAGGAAGACCGTAAACTCTTGATACATCTCTAATAACAGCTTTTGGTTGAAGCTTACCAAAGGTAATAATTTGACCAACATTTTCTTGCCCATATTTTTCAGTTACATATTGAATAACTTCAGGTCTTCTATCTTGACAGAAATCAATATCAAAATCGGGCATTGAAATTCTTTCTAAATTTATAAATCTTTCAAAAAGAAGATTATATGGAATTGGATTTACGTTGGTAATTTTTAAAGCGTAAGCAACTAATGAACCTGCACCAGATCCACGTCCAGGACCAACAGGTATATCATTTTCTTTAGACCATTTAATGAAATCAGAAACGATAAGGAAGTAGCCTGGGAATCCCATCTGTAAAATTGTATCTAACTCTACTTGTAACCGATCATAGTAAACTTGCTTTAATTCACTATCCCAGTTCTCCTTAGCAACAATATCTCTAAAGTGCGGACCTTTAAATCTTTCTTCAAGCCCCTCTTTGGACATTCGTATAAAGTAGGGCTCAGTTGTCTCTCCCGTATCAATAAAACGATCAAAATCTGGAAGATGGTAAACTTGATTTCCATCATCATCGTGCCAAGTAATTTCAATATTACATTTATCAGCAATCTCTAGAGTATGATCACAAGCCTCCGGGAGGTCCTTAAAAGACTCTCTCATCTCAGTTGGTGATTTAAAATAAAACTCATCAGTTGTAAGTCTCATTCTCTTTTCATCTAAAAATGTTTTTCCTGTTTGTACACAAAGAAGAACTTCTTGAGCTGCTGCATCTTCCTTTGTTAGGTAGTGACAATCATTTGTAGCAATTAATTTTATATTATTAGCTTGAGCGTAATCAATAATTTTGTCATAAACTTTTTCTTCTTCAAGCCCATGTCTTTGGATCTCAAGGTAGAAGTCATCTTGAAAGATATCATGAAGTCTCGTTATGGCCTGCGCGGCTTTATCATCTTGCCCAGTAAAGAAGTTATAAGCAACTTCTCCTTTCAAACATGCAGTCGTAACAATTAAGCCCTCAGAGTATTCTTTTAAAAGTTCAATATCAATTCTTGGTTTGTAATAAAACCCTTCCAAGTAAGCGACAGATAAAAGCTTACAAAGATTTTGATACCCTTTATAGTTTTTACATAAAATTACTAAATGATGAATTTGGTGACGTCCTTCAATTTCATCTTGAGAGTCAACAGTCTTAGTATTTTTTGGAGCACGTCTGTCAAAACGAGAACCAGGCGTAAAATAAACCTCTGAACCCAAAATTGGTTTTATTCCGTTTTGAATTGCTTTTTTATAAAAATCAATCGCACCAAACATATTCCCATGATCAGTCATGGCAATTGCAGGAACACCCTGCTCTTTTGCAGCCTCAAATAAATCATCAAGCCTTAAAGCTCCATCCAAAAGAGAATATTGTGTGTGCAAATGCAGGTGAACAAAACTATCTGGATGTGATTGTGAAATGGGAGTTTCCGGATTAATAAACGGATTCTTCATAAAGGCCTCTAGTACGCGTTGTGTGTGTTAGGGATTATCTCAAAAACGATAAAATCTGTAAATAAATCAGCGCTATTTTATAATGAGTTTTCAATGGGTTAGAGTTTGAAATTTAAAAGAATTTTACCTTTATGTGACTTCTTGAAGTTACTTTATTCTTCATAGATATGACGCTATAAAGCATTCAAGAAAGTTCTTTTCTTGATCCGAAGCTATTGATACGTTTTTTAAATGAAAAAAATTATAATTACTCTTATGCTTATCTCTCTTCCCTCTTTCGCCTTTACGAAGTTTTACGATTGTAAAACGTTTGTGGATGGAGTTGAATTAAACTTATACATAGAACAAGAAACAGATGATTTCTTTAGACCTATTGAAATACATCCTCCTGTATACAAATCTAAGGTTGTAGTTAAAGCGACAAACCTTGAGTATGAATTTGATATTAAAAGCTTTAGTCCAAATTCAGAACATTCACTTCAATTTGAAATGAAAAAATCTCCCTTAAAGATACCAGGTACACAATTTAAGCTTGTCGAAATTTTTCTTTACGATAAATATGAAGGTATGGAACGAGATGATTTCTTTTTTGGAAGACTTGAAAACACCAAAGAAGGAAAAGATCACTACGTTTCAAATTTTTCAAACTTTGGTGGTGATTTAATGCATATTTTTACTTGTAATCGCTACTGATTAAGCCACGGATAAAGAGCTCTATACTTTTTCCTATTTCTTCTCGTCATAGAGTCTAGAGAATCTTCAAGCTCCCACTTTACAAATTCAGTTCTATCTTCATCCAAGCTTTTTGGTCCAAACGTGTACATTGACGAGATAATATATCCACAATCAACTTGTTTTTTTTGTGCTTTAAATTCTTCATAAGTATCGAACTCAACACAGTTAGACTTTCTACTAAGAGCATCTAACCAATCTGTAGCATAGGCAGCTCTTTCAAAAAGTCCACGATCCATTACTATCAGTTCGCTATTATAGTAAATTGCAGGGGCAACATGGTAATACCAGTTTTTTGGAAGTGTATCTTTACTTCCTCTAAAATAAAATATTTTTACAGGTTTTACACCTAAGTGAACAAATTGATTTACAAGAACCTGGGCTCTTCTATAACAGTGAAAATGGTCCCATGTTTTAAATTTGTACCAAAGCTTTTCAAATACTTCTCTAACTTCTTTCTTATCACCAGTGAAGTTTGTTGGCGTATAATTTATAGCTCCAGCAAATGTGAAACTAGACAATAAAAGACCGATTAAGATTAAGCGCATTTTGTTCTCTCCATAGTTTTTATGGCTTATTCGTAACATCAAATATTAGGCTTATTCAATCGCATCTATATAATGATGATAATTATTACATACTGCTGATTTTGCCTTGCAAAAAGCATATCTATGTACCAATATGTCTCAACTTAAATAATCTGGTGAACGAAAATGAACGATGTATTTATCCTCGGTGTTAGTGGTGGAAGTGGCTCAGGCAAAACTTTTTTTGCGGAGACTTTGGCGAAGAAACTTGGCCCGGAGATATCTTTTGTTTTATCTCAAGACAATTACTATATAGATCAATCTCATAAGTTTGACCACGATGGTGGAAGCGTAAACTTTGATCATCCAAATGCTCTTGATTTTGATTTAATGGCAAATCAACTAACAGATCTTAAATATGGAATGGATATTGAAATTCCTCTATATGACTTTGCTACTCATTCTCGACTGCAAAAAACTCGTCATCAAGCAGCAAAAAAAGTTGTAATTATCGATGGGATTTTAATCTTTACTCAGCCTAAAATTTTAGAACTATGTGATGAAACAATTTTCATAGAAACGCCTGAAGACATCAGATTTCAAAGACGTCTTGAAAGAGATGTTATTGAAAGAGGAAGAACTCACGAAGGTGTAAAAGCTCAATTTGAAGCTCAAGTAAAGCCAATGCACGACATGTTTGTTGAACCTTCAAAAGAAAATGCAACCTATGTTAGCAGTGGTACTGATATGGACGCTTTCTACTCTCTACTGAGCTCCATTCAAAAGAAGATATTTGAACCAAAGGTATTTCTTAATCCTGCTTATCAAGTTTCTTCAATTAACTCTCTACCTTTTTAATTTAGAACTACTTTCCAATGAGGCAATACTGTAAAAAATGTCTAAAAGTGAGCGAAGCTTGCTATTGCCAGTACATAAAATCTATTTCAAATTCGAAAAAAATAATTATCCTCCAACACCCAACAGAGGTTGCTCACCCACTTGGGACTGCTAAAATGGCAGAACTTACTTTTAAGAACATAGACCTTTTTGTAGGTGAAGATTTTAACGAGTGCTCTAAGCTTAAGTCTCTATTAATAAACTCAAGGCCTGCATTATTCAAGCCCGGTCAAGAGTCTGTTTCTTATGAAGAAGCTCATATTGACTTTGATACGTTAATCTTTCTTGATGGAACATGGAAAAAAGCGAATAAAATTTATTATATGAATCGCTTTCTACAAGAAATGCCACACGTAAGTTTTAACGGTAAATATTCAAGTATCTACAGATTACGAAAAGAACCCAAAGAGAATTATCTTTCTACTTTTGAAGCAATATTGAAAACATGTGAAATTGATTCGAACAAAGACTTAAGCTCAAGCCTGAAAGCTCTCGAATACATACAGCAGTTCCAAGAAGGTAAGACTATTTAATATCTTTTAAATATTTTAATGTTTCTTGATTATAAAGATTCAATCTCAAAGATGTATAAGCGGCTTCTGCAACGACAACTGATTTAAAATCCTTCAATGTTTCACCACTCAATGCATCCACCATCATCTTAGGATGAACAACTGATTTAAAAACACTTGGGTTTCTTATAAGTATAAGCTCTAAACTTTGATAATCTAGCTCGCTAAAAGGAGCGTGATTTTTCTTTGTAAGCCCAGCCCTACTTTTTAAAGTTAGAAATTTCTTATCTTTTCCATAAAAAAGAGTTACCAAGATTGGAAGGCAAGCACTATTACAACCTGTTGTCGTAGCAATTTCTCTAATATAACCAACAGCGGCTCCATTAGAGTCTAATACTTTTAAAATTGTCGTATTAACTGGCTCTTTTGAGATTGTATCCTCTACCTTGTGAGTAACTACAGAGGAATATGACTTAAAGATTTGCTTATAGAGCTTTTCAGGTTTTCTAATTTTAGCAAAACTCGAGATTGAAATTAAGAATAGTAGTAGATAGCTTGATATTTTCATCAAGAATATTTTAACAAATTCTAGATTAATTGGAAGAGCTATTATAAGCTTTATCTATGTGTTTTTCCGTACAAGTAGAAAGAGATTTAAAAAAATTGGCTTACCGTTTTGATGCCAAGATAAATGATAAAGCATTTGATAATTTCTATCATCTTCAAAAAAACGCACCAGACAAGTATCAATTTGCTCATGATGAAGACTCTAGAATTTTTGCAAAGACTTGGGCGCCAATAATTTGCTCAGTGAATGGAGAAAGACAAGTTCGTCCTATGAGATATCAGCTTCTGCCCGGCTTTAGCCCGACAGAGAAGTATCTTAGAGTTGATCCAAAAACGAATAAAGAAGTTGAAATTAAAAGCACATATAACGCTCGAATAGATTCTCTTCAAAGTGCGCGCGCTTGGCAAAAACCATTTATGAATTTTCATGCCGTTCTCCCCATTAAGAAATTTTATGAATGGGTTCCAAAAAATGGACATAAATCTATAATATCTTTTGAGCCAAAAAATGATGAATACCTCCTGGCTCCATGTTTGTATGACAATTGGTTCTCAGAGGATAAACAAAAAATTATTCAGTCCTTTGCTATTATTACTGACAATGCTGTTAATGAAGTCATGGAACAGGGCCACGACAGAACTCCTATAAGCCTAAGTGAAGATAATCTAGACAAATGGCTAAACCCTCAGAATCACGAAGATAAATACATCATAGATATACTTAATTCTCCAAAGCACGACGAATACTCACACAACTGGCTGATATAAACGTAAAATTTACATGCTTTTCTCTTTCATGATGCGGCGCATCGATATATCGAATATCATTTCACTACTATGGAAGCACAACTTTATTTGCAAAAGACTTTGCGAGAGAGATTAGATGAATTAAAGACAAAGAACGCTAGTTTTTCTCTGCGTGCATTCTCTCGTCTTCTAGGTGTTTCCCCTGCTTCGCTATCTGAGTTTCTAAATGGAAAAAGAGCCCTATCTCCAAAAATGATTATGAAGATGGCCGATAAACTTTGCCTCTCTCCAGATGAGTTTACTACTCTAAGTGATAAACTAGTTAGAGATAAAAAAGGAATAGACGCTCCTGCAAGGTCTGATAAAAAAACAATTCAAATTCAAAATGATCAATATTTTTTAGTTGCCGATTGGCACTACTACGCCATTCTTTGCCTTGCTGAAACAGATGATTTCTCAAGTGACTCAGCTTGGATTGCTAAAAGGCTAAAGACATCTCAAAAGAAAATAAGTGAAGCTCTCGAGAGACTTCTTAGAATTGGCCTACTTGAATACAACAGTGAAGGTCACTTAAAATACCAAGATGTTCAGTTAATTACTGCTGAAGATACTCCGAATACATCACTTAAGAAAAGACATAGCGAAACACTTGAAGCTGCAAAAGAATCACTCTTTACTGATGATGTAATGCTTAGAGATTTTAGTTCGGGAACAATTGCCATTGATCCCAAGAAACTGCCTCAAGCAAAAAAAATGATAAGAGAGTTTCAAGATCAACTTTTTGAATTTCTTGAATCAGGCGACAAAACAGAAGTTTATGAAATAAGTATGCAAATATTCCCACGATCAAATGTTAATAAGGATAAAGTTTATGAAAGCTATCAGTAGAGCCCTAGTTCTTTCAGGGTTAATTGTTATGAATGTTCAAGCCGGTGGCCATAGAGCTGGGAACGGTGGGCACAGTGTTGCTTCACACTTTTCAACTATTGCTAATAATATCTCAATGGTTTGGAAAGATATCTGTGAGAATAAAAAAGATAAAACTGCGTATTGTAATTACCTAGAGGACTATAATAATACACTTGATAAAGACAATATCAGATACATCAAAATTAAAGCTGAAGATGAAAAGAAAGATACTGTTCACACATGTAAAATTGACGATACTGTCAGAGAAGCTTGTAATGATGGTGAAAAACTAATTGTCGTAAACTCTACGGCTTGGAATAATATAGATAAGTCTGCAAGAAAAATTAATCTTGTTCTTCACGAAATCTTCTCAGTAATGGAACTTGATAGCAGTGACCATTACCAATATTCAATGAACTTCTTTAGTGCAATTAAGCATAAGGGTTATGACTTAAATAAAATTGCAGCCCATGAGGTACTTCCACAGCCTTGTAGTACTTCTATTATTGAAAACACAAACGGAGAAAAAGTAAAAAGGTCTTTAAGACAATCATTAAAATCGAAGAGATTAAAAATCAAGAACTCTACCGAGCAAACGAGGTACATGATTGAAGTATCTTCAAAGTGCAGTCAGAAAAAATTTGTAACTGCATGTGCAGTACAAGGAAAGCTTGTAGATCATTACACAGAAAAAGTTCTTTATAGTGATATAAACGTTTCATCTGGAACAAGAACAAGTGCTCGAAAAGTGTTTAAAGAGTTTAAGAATTCAATAGTTAATAAAATAGATAGCTGTAAATAGTATGTAAAGAAGGCCATGTTTCAGTATAAAAGATGAAACTGAAACACTTTAAGACACTAGGCCATTGATAAAAATTTTATTCCCTGTTAAAAACGAATCAAGTTTTTCTTAGGGGTAAGAAAAAATATTTAAAGAGGTACAAAGTTAATTCTGAGTACCTCTTTTTTTTTGTATTTTTTACTAAAGCATTGTTTTCAAAGGTGATTACTCTTATATTTGATAGCTTATGGAAATTGAAAAACTAGTCAAATTAACAGAGAAAGAAATCTTAAATACGAGATTATGCGATATTGATTTTGACTTAAAATCAAGCTCTCTGATGCGTCCAATTAATGACCTCTACTATGAATTAAATCAAAATCTAGTTAACTTTATTCCAAAGATATGGACCTCAAATGAGTGGTTTTCACCTGATGGTCAAGCTGGGTTTGCAATTCCATTCTATCTACATCACCCAAGGCTTATTGCTCTCGAGAAAAAATACACAAGCTCAGCTGAAGGCTCAACTTATAGTGAGTTCATGAAGCTCTTAAGGCATGAAACTGCTCATGCTCTAGACAATGCTTTTCACTTGAGAAAACTAAAAAAGCGTCAAGAGATTTTTGGTTTATCTAAAACTGACTATCCCAAAAACTATACGCCAAACCCACAAGATAGATCTTTTGTTATAAACCTTTCTGATCACTATGCACAATCTCATCCAGATGAAGATTGGGCTGAATCATTCGCTGTATGGCTTAATCCAGCAAGTAATTGGCAAGTGAAGTATTCTCGCTGGAAAGCTATAGAAAAATTAAACTATTTAGATAATGTCTTTAAAACTCTAAGAACAAAAAGACCAAAGGTTCAAACTTGTCACAATAGTGATTGTATAAGCTTAGACACTCGAACGATTAGAGAGTATTACAAAGATAAAAATAAACAATTTAAAACGAAAAGAAAGTCTTTTATTAAAACTGATCAAAAAATCATTGCTCAATATATTGTTTCAAACCCATCAAAATCAAGAAAAATAATAGATCAATTTTCTAAAAATCGATTTATTACAAATAAATTAATTAATGAATGTAAACAAACTCAACAAAACAAGAACCTGTTCAATAAAATCGACATCGATGAAAAACAAATTTCTCACCTTACTAAGCAGTACCTTCGATCAGGTAGGTATAAGGTTATAATGTGAGTAAAAGAATACTTCTTCTTGTTCATACTGCATTAGTACCAGATCTCGAAACAAATAAAAGCCAAATTGATCGAACAAGCTGCCCTTGGATAACAGAGTACGATGTTGCAACGACCCTCATAAAGCTTGGCCATCATGTTGAAATCCTAGGCCTTGATAACTCGGTAGATAAGTTAATAACAACTCTTCAGAGCAAAACAATAGACTGCGTATTTAACCTGCTTGAAGAATTCAACTCCAACACTAGAATGGAATCAAAAATAGTTGCCCTGTTAGAATTGTATAATCAGAAATATTCAGGATGTAATTCAAAAGGATTACTTTTAGCGAAAGACAAATCTTTAAGTAAGAAGATTCTATCTCATCATCATATTGATACAGCGAACTTCTTTACAATGCCTAAAGGCAAAAAGAAGAAGCTTCCTAAGGTGCTAAACTACCCCCTTATCGTTAAATGCCTATTTGAAGAAGCAAGTTATGGTATCGCCAGAGCTTCAATTGTAAATAACGAGAAGAAGCTTCTAGAACGCCTTCGTTATGTTCATGAGCAACTTGACCAAGATGCTATTGTCGAAGAGTTCATTGAAGGAAAAGAATATTTTATTGCCGTTTTTGGAGATAAAAAGCTAACAGTCTTTCCCCCTATGGAACTTGTTTTTGATAAAGTAGAATCCCCAGAAAAAGAAATTTATTCCTCTAGAGCAAAATGGAATGAAAACTATAGAAAGAGAAATGGAATTGATACACGTAGAGCATCCCTTGATTCTGTAACAGTAGATAAACTATGTCGTATATGTAAGAAGGTTTATAGAGTATTAGATTTATCTGGCTACGCTCGAATTGATGTGAGGATTACAAAAGAGCAAAAGATTTATATCCTTGAAGCAAATCCAAATCCAAATATTTCATTAGATGATGATTTTGCAAAATCAGCCTTACTTGAGAAGATAAAATACCCAAAGCTAATAGAATTATTAATTAAATAAAGACTCAATTGTTTTAACTAGAATTTTAGTCGAACGCTCAACAAGCATTGCTGATTTTCTACAATTATGCTTTGGCACATGGATAAACGCATACGGCATCTCAAGGTCACGCGACATAATAAAAGCGGTATTATTACATACAAATGTGCCTGCATTTTTTGATATTTTTATGTATTTTCGGTGTGAGTATTTAAGCTTCTTCTTTATTGGAACAAGGTCTAGTGTCATCGGCGTAAACCTATCTTCTTCTGGACGGATTTCTTCCCCCGTATAATGAACACCATCGTTGTCATGACTAATGTCCTTCATCCAGTTAATCGCTCTTGTCTCAAACTTAACCTCTCGGCAATTGGCTTCACCAAGGCTTAAAACAAAGTCGGGTTTGACCTTCAAAGAGCTAATGCAGTCTTTTAGGGACTCACTTGCTTTAAAGTAAACTGTCTCAAGTGGACAGAAAACAATATTAATATCCTTATTTTTGAATTCACGAACAAGCTTTTTTGCAATAACGGTAGAGTTATTATCACTCCCACCATCAAAGGGATCAAAGCCAGACACAACTACTGTTTTAGCCATCAAAGTACTCGCAAATATGAAAGAGATTAATATTATTTTAATAACAAGAAACCGGTATATCTACATATGACCAAATAAAACGACCATAAATATCTCTAACCTGAGCATAACCTTGGCAACGAACACCTCGACCAGGAAATACTGCCCAAGTACAAGAGTTTCTAAGGCTTGCTGGAACCCCAGAATATGCAAACCCCACAGTTCTACAACTTGCTACCATTCCATTTCTACACCTTGTCTGAGCTTGGCAAACAGTACTACTGTACTGCCATGGCATAGAAGTCGTTTTATCAAAACTAGCTTTATCCAAAGACATTCTTTGTTCAAAGTCTTGGCTATCAAGAACCTCAGCAGCCGCTGAAGCGTAAGACGCTAAACTCAATAGGCACAAAGCCATAACTATAAAAGCTTTCATGGTATTCTCCTTAAATCTATTTTCGCCGCACCTTATCATCTGTTTCAGGTTCATGTGAATTGAATTGAAAATTTTACTTACAAGCCCCTAGAATCCTATGTCTACGAGCTATTTGTGTTTTACAACTGCTTAAAAAAACGTTAAAAATAGCTTATAAACCTCAGGAGAATATAATGAAAAAGTACTACGCAGAGCTTGGCTTAAATTCGGAAATTAAGACATATGAGAACATGCCTACAAATTTCTACATTCAAGAAACAGTTAGAACTGGACATGGAAAATTAACAAAAGACGGTGCCTGTGTTGTTGAAACTGGAAAGCACACTGGCCGTTCAGCAAAAGACAGATATATTGTAAAATCTCCAACAACTGAAAACACAGTTTGGTGGGAAAATAATCTAACACCTATGAGTGCAGATACTTTTGCAAAACTAAAAACAAAAGTAATTAATCACTTAAATACATTTGATACTTTATATATAAATGAGAGAAGTGTCGGAGCCCACAAGACACATAATATTGGAGCAAGACTTATAACTCCGAATCCTCAATACTGTCTTTTTACAAATCATTTGTTTAGAGATCAATTAAGAGATTTTAATGACTCTGACTTTACTATACTTCACGCTCCTACTCTTCTTGTAGATGAGAAAGAATTTGAAACAAGATCAGGAACAGTTGTTACGACATGTTTTGATACAAATACGACAATCATTTGCGGTACTCGTTATGCTGGTGAAATAAAAAAATCAATGTTTGCAGCGATGAACTATCGTCTTCCTGAAACTGGAATTCTTCCAATGCATGCTGGTGCTTCAAAAATGCAAAACAATGAAACATCTGTATTTTTTGGATTATCAGGAACAGGAAAAACAACTCTTTCAACTGATACTGGTTGTTTAATCATTGGTGATGATGAACACGGTTTAAGTAGCGATGGTGTTTTTAACTTCGAAGGTGGCTGTTATGCCAAAACATACAACCTTTCAAAAGATGATGAACCTGAAATTTGGGAAGCTACAAATAGATTTGGATCAATGGTTGAAAACGTTGTAATGAATGAAGAGTCAGGAGAAATCGACTTTAAAGATAAATCTCTTACAGAAAATGGAAGAAGTGCCTACCCACTAGATTTTATCAGTGACCTAGAGCCTTCTAGCCAGGGACAAGTTCCTAGTCATATTTTCTTTTTAACTGCAGATGCTTTTGGTGTCGTTCCACCAGTAAGTAACTTAACTAAAGAACAAGCAATGTTTTACTTTGTTTTAGGTTACACAGCAAAACTTGCAGGTACAGAGATTGGTATTACTGAACCACAAGCAACATTCTCTCCATGTTTTGGAGCTCCATTTATGCTAAGACACCCAAGTGTTTATGCTAAACTTCTTGGTGAGTACCTAGATAAACATGATATAAATGTTTGGCTTGTTAACACTGGTTGGACTGGTGGACCTTATGGTGAAGGGAATAGATTTCCAATAAAAGTAACAAGACAAATCATCAGACAAATCCAAGCAAATAATGTAAACTCAACTCAAACTGAAGCTGATCCAATATTTGGATTAAATATTCCTGTTGGAATTGATGGCGTAGAACCGGATATGTTACAACCTCAAAAAACGTGGAAAGATCAAGCAGCCTACCTTCCAAAGGCGAAGGACTTAGCTAGCTCATACCATAAGCAAATGAAAAACTTTGGTGACTTTTATACGGACAACATCAAAGGTGCTCCGACTTACAATGGTTAATAAATGAAATATATTTTAAATACAATGGCCCATTTATTTGGGCCTTTTCTTTTTCTTTTAATACTCTTTATTCCAATCAATTTAGAGCAAAATCAAAAATATTTTTTAGCTATATTTTTAATGGTTATCTCCAATTGGCTTTTTACAAAATACCCTCTTTATATTTCAGGATTTATTGGAGTTGGATTAAGTGCGATTATGGGTGTTACGACATATCAAAAAGCTCTTGCTCCTTTCTCTCATAGTATTATATTTTTATTTCTTGGTGGTTTTTTATTTGCAAAGGCAATGAATAAAACAAAATTAGATGTACGAATATCCTTATATATACTCTCTCGAAATATTCTTAAAGGTTCAATTAAACGCATTATCATAGCACTTATGGGGCTAACTGCATTTTTCTCAATGTGGGTCTCTAACACAGCGACAACTGCAATGATGCTACCAATAACACTAGGAGTACTGGCAAGTTTAAATATTAAAGAGAAACGTCTTATATCTTTGATCTTACTTGGAATTGCTTACTCAGCAAGTATTGGAGGCCTTGGAACCCCTATTGGATCAATTCCAAATATTGTTTCAATTGGTTTATTAGCTCAGACGGCAAATATTCATATAAATTTTGTTAGTTGGACCCTTTTTGGAATTCCGATAGTTATTCTTTTTTTGATAGTTCTGTGTCTTTATATATTTAAACAAATTCCAACGAATACAATTAAATTTGATAATAAATTCCTGTATAAACAATTTAAGGAACTACCTTCTATTTCTAAAAATGAAAAATGGGTCTTACTTCTTTTTCTAATGACTATATTCTTTTGGTTCTCTCCTAGCTTATTAAGCACATTTTTAGGAAAAGAACATCAGATTGCTATATTTTTTAAGGAGAGATTTAACTCTGGAATTGTTGCCATGTTCTTCTCTAGCTTTCTTTTTATTGCACCTCTGTCTACAAGCAATAAAGATGGCAAAGGAAAAATTCTTGCCCAAGAAGATATCAAATCTATTGATTGGCCTTCACTTCTACTGTTTGGAACAGGACTTAGCCTCGGTAAAACCTTATTTGATACGGGACTTGCTAATATTGTAGGGAATCAAATTTTGGTTCTTTTCAGTGGTAGTGGTGTATTAGTTTTACTTCTTGTTCTTGTTTTCTTTTCTATATTTTCAACAGAGGTCGCTTCAAACACTGCGACAGCAAATATTCTAATACCAATTGTAATCGCTATGAGCCTTAACCTAGGCCTTCCGCCAGAAATACTAACCGTTGCCATAGCTCTAGCATGTAGCCTTGCATTCATGTTACCCGTTGCTACTCCACCCAATGCAATCGTTTACGGTAGTGGATTAATAGATATGAATGATATGATTAAACTTGGTTTTAAATTGAATATTATTTGTGGAGTTGTTCTAAGTCTTACTTTCTTTTTTGGATATAAATTTTTGTACTAAGACCGAGGTCTTAGTACAAAAACACTTAAGATATAACTTTAATTATTTTACTAGAAGGGTGACGCACTTTCTTCAAATTTGCGTACTTATCTGAATCTGCTCTATATCCAACAGGACAAAGTAGAACTGATTTCAATCCAAGTTTCTCAAGACCTAAAAGCTCATCAACTTTTGAAGGAACAAATCCTTCCATAGGACATGAGTCAATCTTCATATCAGCACAAATAGTAAGAAGATTACCTAAGGCGATATAAACTTGATTTTTTGCCCAGTTTGCTTTGTCTTCATCAGATTTTTTAACAATATACATAAGCATTTTTTTAAACCCTTCAAGCTCTTGTGGCTCTTGAGATCTAACGTCACAAACATTTTGAATATAACCATCAATAAATTTTTCATCAATAGTGTTTGGCCTACACATAACAATTAAGTGAGAAGCATCTTTTACTTGCGCTTGGTTGTAACTTAAAGGAACCATTTGTTCTCTAAGATCTTTGTTTTCAACAATTACAAATTCCCATGGCTGAGCTCCATATGAGCTTGCACTTAAAATAAGTCCATCCATTAATTTTTGAAAAGTTTTTTCTTCTATTTTTTTACTTGCATCAAACTCTTTACAAGCATATCTCCACTCAAGAGACTCAATTATATTACTCATTTTTTACCTCTATGTTATTGTTTTATAAAATTTATTAGCTTTTGATCTTTTGCAATTTGTTCAACAATTAAATTTAGACAAGATGCAAGAGTTGGCGGAATATGCTCTGTCCCATCATTTAAGTCTCCAGCAGACTTCAGCTTCGTCCAGTAGTTTCCTTTAAAAGACTTTTGATCATTTTGTCCAAAAACAGCAACTTCAACATGACACTTTGCTCTTTCTCCTTTGAATTTTTCTTGAAGCTCATCAACCCAAAGCTGATTAACTACAAGCTCTAACTCAACACTTGTTTGATCAGAAAAAAGAAGATTTCTTTTCTTTAAAGCATCTTGAAAATAGTTATTTAAGAATACCGCTGTTCCCTGTGCTGGCAATACAGGTGTATCAATATAAGAAGCCCCTGTTTTGGCCATACCCAAAACTTCTTTGTTCTCTCTTGCGTCTGATACTTTTAAACTCATTACTTCAAGCCCCATAGGAAAACTTGTTAAGCTACTATACTGCTTATAAGCTTTAAATTTTTGATTATTTAAAACTACTTTAGTTTGAGCACATGATATTGCTAAAAAACTTAATACGATTAAACTTGTGAATTTTCCCATTTTTTAAACTCCTCTACATCTATTTTAATTTTATCTAAAACCCATACTATAACTGAAATATCATCTATAAAACCAAGACCAATTATAAAGTCCGGAACAAAGTCTGTTGGTGTAACAAAATAAATTAATGCCAATACAACATAGACTAACGACTCTGAAGTTATATTTGTGTATTTTCTAGTTATCCAAGCTGAAACCAAACGCATAAAGAGTTTCAAATCCTCAACGTAAGCTCCTAAAGAATCTTTTACACTTTGTTTACTTAGCTTTTCTTTTGTTTTTTTTAAACGAATCTTTAAACCCTGCGGGTTTTTAACTAGGTCCTCAGCAGCCTTATAGAATCTTTTTTTAATATATTCTGTTAACTTGTTATTCATTTGCCTCTAATTCTAATAAATTTTTCTTAACATCCAATCCAAAGGCATAACCAACTAGATCGCCACTCGCTCCAACAACTCGATGACAAGGAACAAGAATAGGTAGTGGATTTTTATTATTAGCCATACCCACTGCTCTTGAATAATTTGCACCACCAACCTTTAGTGCAATATCTTTATATGTACATGTTTCGCCATATGGAATATTTTTTAAGCTTTTCCACACACTCTTTTGAAACTCCGTTCCTTTGGGATCAGTTGAAACCTTAAACTTCTTTAAGTTTCCGCTAAAGTAACTTTTAAGCTCTTTTTTTAATTCTTTTATATGATTATTTTCGTTTGCATCCTCAAGCTCTTTGTCACCAAAAGTGAGCTTTGTTATTCCCTTTTCAGAAGAATACAAATGAAGCACTTTTCCATTATAAGAATAATTTGATTGATACATAACGTTAGTTCCTACGCACTAAGTAATAAACATGTTTTTGCTAACTATATTTATCATAAACTGAAGTATTTGGTGAACATATTTTCATATCAAATTAATCCGGTTAAACTCTCACCATTCTAATTTAAGGAGATGTACTATGAGCTATAATAATAAGCCTCAGGATATTAATTACGAACTGCACCAATTAAAGGAAGGTCTTAAGAAAATAAAGGGCAAGCTTTCAAGCTTTGTTGTTATTTTCATTTTAGCTATTCTTGGATGGAGCTCTTATTACACTGTTGAGCCTGACGAAGAAGCTGTTCTAATTCGTTTTGGTCAATACATTAAAACGACGCAACCTGGACTTCACTTCAAAATGCCTTTTGGTATCGAGAGAGTCATCAAGGTAAAGACAAAAATTGTTCATCAAGCAGAGTTTGGTTTTAGAACAACAAATACAACTTCACGTCGAACGACCTACTCTAATAAAAACTATGAGTCAGAGTCTCTAATGTTAACTGGAGATTTAAATGTTGCTGAAGTTCAATGGGTTGTTCAGTTTCAAATTTCTGATCCCTTTAAGTTTCTTTTTCAAACAAGTGAGCCGATCACAAATATAAGAGACGTATCTGAATCTATAATGAGAAGAGTTGTTGGGGATAAGCTTGTAACTGATGTTTTAACAACAGGAAGAGTTGAGATCGCAACAACTGCGAAAGCATTAATGCAAGAAGTTCTCAATCATTATGACATGGGTGTTAGTATCAAGACAATTAAGCTTCAAGATGTTAACCCTCCTCAAATTGTTCAAAATTCTTTTAATGAAGTAAATTCTGCCAAACAAGAGCAAGAAAAAATGGTTAACCAGGCTGAAGAGTCATATAACAAAGTTATTCCAGAAGCCCGAGGTAAAGCTGAGAAATTAATAAGTGAAGCAGAAGGTTATTCAGAGGCGATAATAAACCGCGCCCATGGTGATGCTGAACGTTTTTCTTCTCTTTATAAAGAATATAGAAAGGCTCCTTCGATTACGAGAAAAAGAATTTTCCTACAAACAATGGAAGATCTTTATAGCCGTATGGAGAGCATCACAATCATAGATTCAAAAGTTAAGGGTCTATTACCAATTTATAACAATTTAAAAGCTGAGAAATAATATGAACCAGACTAAATCGACAATTATCATTTTTGCTATCTTTGCTATCGTTATAGGAGCTTCAAGATCTTTTTTCGTATTAACGGAAGGTCAACAAGCGATTGTAACTCAATTTGGAAAGCCTATTGGCCAGCCAATTACAAAAGCAGGAATGCATTTTAAAAACCCCATCACTCAAGATGTTCGTTATGTAGATAAAAGAATTTTATCTTGGGATGGTTATCCAAATCAAATACCAACAAAAGATAAAAAGTATATTAAGGTTGATACAACTGCTCGTTGGAGAATTATTGATGCTCTAAAGTTTATTCAAACAGTTCAAAATGAAAAAGGTGCTCAAGCGAGACTTGATACGATTCTTGATGGACACACAAGAGATATTATCTCTAGTCATAATCTTGTTGAAGCAGTTAGAAATTCAAATGCGATTCTAAAGAACCTAGAAGATAAGAAAAATCTTGTTCAGGCAAGAAAAGATAAAGGTGAAGCAATTCTAGAAGAAGAGATCAGTGGTGAGATTGACTCGATCCTTGTTGGACGAGAAAAACTTAGCCAAATCATTGTAGAAAAAGCTCAAGAAGAATGTAACGCCCTTGGAATAAAGCTTATCGACGTGCAGCTTAGACGAATTTCTTATGAGAGATCTGTTGAGAAAAAGGTATACGAAAGAATGATATCTGAAAGAGAGAGAATTGCTCAAAAGATTCGCTCTATCGGTAAGGGTGAAAAAGCGGTTATTGAAGGTCGCTTAACAAAAGATCTTCAAAGAATTGAATCTGAAGCCTATAGAAAAGCACAGACAATTAAAGGTCACGCTCAAGCAAAGTCCACTGCAATTTATGCTAAGGCGCTAAAGCAAGACCCTAAATTCTATGACTTTATTAAATCAATGGAAGCTTATAAAAAAGCAATTAAATCTGACTCCCGTTTGATTTTATCAAGTGATAGTGAATTTTTAAAATTCTTTAAATAAGTGAGTCCAAGAAGAGGAAATATAGATAACAGATGCCCCAAGTGCTCAATCAATCATGAGCTTTGTTATTGTGATCAAATATCAAAACGATCATCGAAGACAAGAGTATCTGTTATCTTTCACATAAAAGAGAGAGCTCTTACATCCAACACAGGCAAGATTGCCTTGCAATGTCTTAATAACTCAAAAGAGCTTATTCGAGGCCTTAAAGACCAACCAATTGATGAAGACTTCACAGTTAATGAAAGCTACACTCCATTATATTTATATCCAAGTGATGATGCTGTTGATTTAGATTCTGATTTTTTAAGTTCTTTAGATAAGCCTGTAAATCTTATTGTTCCAGATGCGACATGGAGACAAACCAAAAGATTTCATAAACGCGAGCGAGCTCTTGATGGAATTCAGCATGTAAAAATACCTTTTTCCAAGTCTTCTATCTATCAATTACGTAAACAAAAGTATGAGGATGGACTTTGTACCATTGAAGCTATTGCGTGTGCTCTAGAAGTCATTGAAGACAAAGAAATAGCAAACCATCTTATGAATGTTTTAAAAGTTATGAATCAAAGAATGATGGATACTAGAACCTATAGGAAAAACTTAATGCCATTACTGTAGAGTCGTCGGCTTTACTCGCAGAATCTCTCTCAACAAGACCTTTATAAAACACCGGTGTTAAAGAAAACTTCTTTTGAGCACCTAAACTATAGCTAGCTCCAATAGCAGCATCGTAGCCAGAGATATTATCCTCTTCAAAGCTTCTAAGAACCCCAATACTTGAAAAAAAGTTCAATCTATCACTATAGCTATAAAGAAGTTTAGCAGTTAACCTATGCGTCTGACTTGGAGAAAGACTTACACCTGATGCATCTGGATCTCTAACAAAGTATTGAAGTTGGTCATAACCAACACCATACTTTAATTTGCCTGCATTTTTAAATAATGAGATACCAAACTCAGGATAAAGATCAGAAGGAGTTACAGTCTCCGAAGAGTCTGAGTGCTCTATATCTCTAAATTGAACGACTGAAAGATTTGATGTTAGAAAATAATCAGAACTAAGTTTATAACTCCCAGAAATTGTAGCCTTCATAAAGTTCATTGATAGATTCTCTGAACCATTACTCATATCTAAATTTCCATATTGCGCTGAAATACCAAATGAGATTTGACTCTTTTTCCTAAGGTCTGATTTTTTAATATTTTTTTTAATTGAGCCAATTGAAGCAATTTCTCTTTCAATATTGTTTGAACAAAAAGGTAAAAAGAAAACATCTCCCTTTT
>CAKZJW010000012.1 GCA_937120495.1 uncultured Oligoflexia bacterium | reverse complement strand
CCTGTTAGAAGAGCATATAGTTGTTACCAGTGGGAAAACCAAGCTTATGAAGTTCATGATTACTATGTAAATACAAACGCAACGCTAAACTTTGATTTGAATGAAGTTGATGGTGGAGCTTCTGAAAACTTTAAAGTGAATGTAAGAGGTGAAAAGGCGAATCTTTCTGTGAAAGGATCTAAAAATTACCTTGTTCTTCTGAATTCACAGAATCAAAGCCAGGTTCATAATGGAAGTGTTAAAGATATTAACATCAGCTACGATATTAACTTCATTAAAGCAAAAAGAGTTAAAGAAACACTTGGTCAGGGTGTAAAAAACGTAAAACTTAAAAATGGTGTTTTAAACTTTTCTGTTGGTAAGGGATTTAATACAAATGAATTTACTCAAAATTTAAGAATTTATAAGTACAAAAGAATTGGAAAAGATACACTTCTTCTGAATCAAGATATGACTGATAATGATATGGATATTGTTACAAACGCTAACACGACTTCAATTCAAATTAATCTTAAGAATCTTGGAATTACTCTACCAAAGAAGATGAGAGTTATTATGACAACGAGTTTTAAAACTGGAAGTGCGAAAGTTTTAAATACAGGTGTTAAAACTAAAACTTCAGCAAATTGGATTTTTAAGTAGTAGAAAATTTAAATTACCAGATAAATATGTAGGGACTCTAATGAGTCCCTATTTTTTTAAGAAAAACTCTTTTGGTTTTGAGCGCATATTGTAATGACTGCTCATCGTATGTCCGTAAGCCCCAGTATCTGCGATAACAATAAAGTCATTCTCAACAAGTTCAGGAAGCTCTCTCGCAGTACCAAAACAGTCAGCAGTTTCACATATTGGACCAACAATATCTGTTGGAAAAGTTAAACTGGAATTTACAGAAGCAAATATCTCATGAAAAGCATCGTAGAGCGATGGCCTGACAAAATCATTCATTCCGCCATCAACAATCGTAAAGCGGCAGTCCTCGCTCACTTTAGTTCGTATGACCTTGGTTATAAAGAAGCCACAGCTTGCACTAATGCATCGCCCAGGCTCATAGATAACTTTAACTGCTCCATAATTTTTTTTAATTATTGAATTGATTTTACTTACATAAGACTCAACACTTGGAGCTTTGCTATTTTTGGCGTAGTTAACCCCAAGGCCACCACCAACATCAAGAAATTTAAGTTTAAAAGGTATCTTGTTTGCACATTGACACATATTTTTTATGGCTTCTTCCGTTGCCTTTAGACAAGTCAACTGACTTCCAATATGTACACTTAAGCCAATTAATTTAGTGTTTGACCAAAGACTTGAGTTATCTAAAGAAGATAATATATCTTTTTCTAATATACCAAATTTATGCGTCTTAAATCCTGTTGAAATATGTTTGTGTGTCTTCGCTATAACTTTAGGGTTTAGTCTGAAAGCAATTTTAGCTTTTGTATTCATTTTCTTAGCTAGAGAGTTTATAAGTTCTAACTCTTGAATCGATTCAACGTTAAAAGATAGGATGTTTTCTTTTAATCCCAAAATAATTTCATTTTTTGTTTTACCGACTCCAGAAAAAACTATCTTATTCGCTTTTATTCCAGCTTTAAGGGCTTGTTTTAATTCTCCACCTGAAACAATATCTGCACCAGCACCCATTGAAGCAAGTTTTTTTAATACATCAATATTATTATTTGATTTTAAGGCAAAACAAATTAAGCCATTTTGCTTATTCTGAGAAATAGATTTTTTAAATCGTTTGTAGTTCTCTTCAAGAACCTTTTCACTATATGCATAAAAGGGTGTTTTCTTCTTTGCTACAAGTTCATGAAGATTATGTTTATGTAGATATAGTTGATCTTTTTTAAATACTATGTGTTTTCTATCGAGTTTTTCCATTTGTTAATTATGTCAACTTGATCTGTTGTTAGCAACCCTTGATTTAGGGAATAATCAACAAGTGAACTTAGCTCGCATAGTGAGTGAAATGTATAATCATTATCCTTTATAAATTGGCTGGCTTTATTAAATCCATAGGTAAAGATCGAAAGAATATTAATAACTTCAAGTCCAGCTGCCTTTGCTTCATTTGCTGCAGCTACAGAAGATTTTCCTGTAGATATTAAATCTTCGATAATTAAAGTTTTTTGTTTTGAAGTTGCTTTTCCTTCAATACAGTTCTTAAGGCCATAACCCTTGCTTGAAGAACGTATATAAATCATTGGTAAACCAAGCTGTTCGCTAATCCAGCTTGCCCACGGTATTCCAGCGGTTGCTGTCCCTGCAATTAATTCTACTTCAGGATGATTTTTATTTATAAAATCTATAAAATAATCAACAACAAGGCGCCTATATTTTGGATATGAAATGATTTGTCGGTTGTCACAGTAGATGGGAGATTTCGTTCCAGAAGTCCATGTAAAGAAATCATCTGGTTTTAAATGGACAGCCTCAATGTCGAGAAGAATTTTTGCAATTTCAGTATTCATAAATCGAGTTCCTTTATAATATCTTTAAAGGCTTTAGACGGATCTTTTGCTTGAGTGATCGCTCTACCGATAACGATGAAATCACTTCCGTTTAGAAAGGCCTCTTTGGGGGTTGTGACTCTTTTTTGATCTTGTTTTTGAGAAGATTCAGGACGAATACCTGGAGTAATGCATATAAATTTATTGTGAACAGTCTTTTTAATAAGCTTTACTTCTAAAGGACTAGATACGACACCGTCAAATCCTGCAAGACTTGCATTCTTTGCATAGTGAGTAACAACTTCATGAATAGGTTTGTTAATTAACAAGTCTTTTTCAATCATTTCTTGATCGTTACTTGTAAGTTGCGTGACTGCAATCAACAGTGGAGGTGTTAGATTATTGTTTTCCTCAAGCGCCTCATCCACGCCTTTTTTAGCCGCCTTCATCATCTCAATACCACCGCTAGAGTGAACATTAATTATATCGGCACCAAGCTTTGTTATAGTCTTACAAGATTTTCTCGCAGTGTTTGGAATATCGTGAATTTTTAAATCAAGAAAAACTTTAAAACCTTCATTTTTTAATCGACTAACGATACTTGGTCCAAATGTGTAAAAAAGCTCCATACCAACTTTTACATAATGAGCATGACCTTTTAGTGACTTTATAAGTACATTCAATTCTTTTTCACATTGTGTATCAAGTGCAATAATAATTCGTTGATCTATTTTCATAATGATAATACCTGGCTAGAGTTTAGTTCGATTGCCTCGAGTAGTGCGTTTGCAGTATCCAAAGAGGTTAAGCAAATGATTCCATTTTCAGCGGCAGCACGTCTAATTTTAAAACCATCACTTTCAACATTTTTCCCTTTAGTTATGCTATTGATAATTAAATCCACATTAGAGCTTTTTATTTCATCTAGTAAATCAAATTGAGCTCTACCAATTTTTGCAACCTCTGAAGCATAGAGATTGTTCTCTTGAAGATATTTTGCAGTACCCGTTGTTGCTAAGAATTTAAAACCACAGGCCGCAAATCTCTGTAGCATTGGTAGGGTTTCTTCTTTGTGTTTATCTGCAAGTGTAACTAGTATTGATCCAGAAGTTGGAACATTTATTCCAGCAGCTTTAAATGCTTTATCTAAAGCCTTCTGCATAGTTTTATCTCTTCCTATAGCTTCACCAGTTGATTTCATCTCTGGTCCAAGAGCTGTGTCTACATCTTTTAGTTTAGAAAAGCTAAATACAGGTGCTTTAACTGCAATTGTATCTATTTCTGGTTTTAGGCCATGAAATAAGCCTTGCTGTATAATACTTTCTCCCATTATTGCTCGAGTTGCGATCTGGGCCATAGGAGTGTCAGTGACCTTACTTAAAAATGGAATAGTTCTAGAAGACCTAGGATTAACTTCGAGAACGTAAACTTTTTCTTTTTTTACAACAAATTGGAGATTAATAAGACCTATATTATTTAATTTTTGAGCAATTGTTGTAGTGATTTGAATTAATTGTTTTTGAACGTTAACGCTTATATTTTGAGGAGGGTAGACAGCAAATGAGTCACCAGAGTGAACACCTGCTCTTTCAATATGCTCCATAATCCCTGGGATAAAAACGTTCTCACCATCACTAATAGCATCAACTTCTACTTCTTGCCCAATCATATATCTATCCATAAGAACTGGCTGGTCTGGCCACACGTTTATAGCATTCTCAATATATTTTTTTAGTTCAACATCAGAGTAAACAATCTCCATTGCCTGCCCACCAATAACATAACTAGGTCTAAGCATTAGTGGATATTCAAGATTTTTTGCTTTTGTGATTGCATCGTCGACACTTGAAACGATTGTGCCAAGTGGTTGAGCGATATCTAAGTCTCTTAAGAAGTTTTCAAATTTATCTCTATCTTCGGCGAGATCAATACTTTCTTTACTCGTTCCAAGAATTTTAATTCCTCTCTCTGATAATTTATCGACGAGATTTATTGCCGTTTGACCACCAAATTGAGCAATAACACCAATTGGTTTTTCAAGTTCAATGATATTCATAACATCTTCTATATGAAGAGGTTCGAAGTAGAGTTTGTCACTAGTAGAAAAATCTGTCGAAACCGTCTCAGGATTATTGTTTATAACTATAGCTTCGTAGTCCATTGCTTGAAGAGCTTTTATTGCGTGAACTGTAGAGTAGTCAAACTCTACGCCTTGACCAATTCTAATTGGACCTGATCCTAGAACTATGACTTTCTTTTTCGCTGAACAAATTGCCTCATTTTCATCTTCGTACGTAGAGTAGTAATACGGAGTGGAAGATTCGAATTCAGCGGCACAAGTATCAACCATTTTATAAACAGGTTTTAAATTTAGAGATTCTCTTTGCTTTACTATTTCATTTTGTGATTTTGAGCTATACTTTGAAATTGTCTCATCAAGAAAACCAATCTTTTTTGCCTTCGTCAGGATCTCATCAGTACAGCCTGATTTGGTTAACTCTTTTTCAATATTAATTATATTATAGAGCTTATCTAAAAACCAAAGGTCAATTTTAGTGATATCGTGAATTTTACTTATCGTGATATCTCTTCTTAAAAGCTCTGATAAAATAAAAAGTCTTTCATCGCAAGCTTTAGAAATTTTGTTAAGTAAAAAGTCTGTTGAACAATCATCAAACTTTTGTGCTTGAAGATAATGTCGTTTTATTTCTAAGGACCTAACTGCTTTTAAAATTGATTCTTCAAAGTTTCGGCCTATGGCCATAACCTCTCCGGTAGCCTTCATTTGTGTGCCTAAGCTTCGATCGGCGGATTGAAATTTATCAAATGGCCATCTAGGAATTTTTGTAACGATATAATCTAAGCTTGGTTCAAAGCATGCATAAGTTTTTTTAGTGACAGGATTTATAATTTCATCCATCGATAAGCCAAGTGCTATTTTGGTAGCAACTTTTGCAATAGGGTAGCCTGTAGCTTTAGAAGCAAGAGCTGAAGATCTAGAAACTCTAGGATTTACTTCAATAACATAATAATTAAAACTATCAGGATCAAGTGCAAGTTGTACATTACAGCCACCTTCGATTTTTAAAGCTCTAATTAACTTTACAGAACAATCTCTAAGCATTTGGTATTCTTTATCTGAAAGAGTTTGGCTGGGAGCTACTACTATAGAGTCTCCTGTGTGAACACCCACAGGGTCAAAATTTTCCATATTACAAACTACAATACAATTATCTTTTGCATCTCTTACTATTTCGTATTCAACTTCTTTAAATCCCGCAATACTTCTTTCTATTAGACATTGATTTATCGGTGAATTTTTTAAGCCAGAGTCAACAATATTCATATACTCGTCATCATTGTTTGCAATTCCACCACCTGTTCCACCAAGTGTAAATGCAGGCCTAATAATTAGCGGATAGCCAATCTTTTTAGAGAATTCTAAAGCTTCACTAATATTATTCACTGTCTGACTATCTGGAACTGGTTCTCCAAGTTTTATCATTAGTTGCTTAAATTGCTCTCGATCTTCTGCTTGCTCTATTGTCTCTAAATTAACTCCAAGTAATCTGACATTTTCTTTAGTAAAAAAACCTTCTCTTGCTAAAGCTAGTGCTAGGTTAAGGCCTGTTTGTCCACCTAGAGTTGGTAAAACAGCATCAGGTCTTTCTTTAAAAATTATTTTTTTTATATACTCGCTTGTTAAAGGCTCCATATATACTTTGTCTGCAAATCCTTTATCAGTCATAAAAGTTGCAGGGTTTGAATTTATCAAAATAACTTCTACGCCTTCTTCCTTAAGGGCTTCAATTGCTTGAGATCCAGAGTAATCAAATTCAGCAGCTTGGCCGATGATTATTGGACCTGAACCAATAACTAAAACTTTTTTAATTGAATTATCTTTTGGCATTTTTATCCTTAACTATATTTTGAATAAACTCTTCAAATAAGTACTTTGTATCATTTGGTCCTGGATTTGCTTCAGGGTGATATTGGACTGAGAAAGCATTCAGTCTCTTATGTTTTAAACCTTCAATCGATTTATCGTTGAGGTTTCGTTGAGTTACTGCAAGCTCAGTACTGCCAATTGACTCATCAGTAACTGCGTAACCGTGATTTTGAGATGTAATAAATGTTCTATCCTTTTCAAAATCGATAACAGGATGATTTGCACCTCGGTGACCAAATTTCATTTTTTCTGTATCCGCTCCGTTAGCTAGAGCAAAGATTTGGTGACCCATGCATATTGCAAACATCGGATATGACTGTTGAATCTGTCTCACAACTTCAATGACATTAGGAATATCTTTTGGGTCCCCTGGTCCATTGGATAATAAAACACCGTCAGGATTAAAGGATTTAATTTTTTCAAAGCTTGTATCATAGGGAACAATAATAACATCACAGCCTCTATCTAAAAGAGAAGTTAAAATACTTTTTTTGTATCCAAAGTCAACAACGATAACTCGAGGACCCTTTGAGCTTGGAAAGTGAGCAGCTGTCTTGGAACTTACTCTTTGAATTTGATCTGACTTCAAAGTCAGTTTAAGACTTTGCTCTATTAGTTTTGGGTTCGTATCAGTATGTGAAATAACTGCTTTCATAGCACCACTGCTTCGAATGATTTTCGTCAGCTTCCTGGTATCAATGCCACTTATACCTGGAATTTTATGATCACATAAAAATTCAGACAAGGATTTTTGTGATCGAAAATTACTTGGTGCTTGGCTTGCTTCTTTTACAATTATTCCCGAGCAATATGGAGTTAAGTTTTCATAGTCTTCATGAGTTATTCCATAATTTCCTATTAGTGGGTATGTCATAACAATAATTTGATCGCAGTATGAGGGATCAGATATTATTTCTTGATAGCCAGTCATGCTTGTATTGAATACAAGCTCGGCGAGTATATTTTCAGGAGGAATAAATCCAATTGAATCACCAATAAACTCATCACCATTTTCTAGAGTTAATTTCAGTTTTTGCATTTTATTCCTCATTGCAATAAAGCCAGTCTAGTATGGCCATTCTTGTGTAAACACCATTTTCCATTTGTTTGAAAATTCTTGATTTTGGATGTTCTACTAACTCATCAAGAATCTCAACGCCTCTGTTAACAGGAGCTGGATGCATGACAATTGAATTCGTAGGCATTAGGTTAATTATATTATGATTCAAACCAAATTCATTATTATAGTTTTCAATAGAGAGCTCAAAAGCCTGGTGTCTCTCATGTTGAACTCTAAGGAACATAAGAACATCACTTACTTTTGCAGCTTCTTTTAATGTTGAAACTTGGCAGTTATCTTCTAGCTTTTGTGGAGGAGGGAGTAAGCTCTCTGGTCCACATAGAAGAACTTTTATACCCATTTTTTTAAATAAACTGATATTTGATTTTGCAACTCTCGATGAATTGATATCTCCACAAATAGTTACTGTTAAGTCGGTTAATTTTTTAAATTCTTCTTTAATCGTGAATAGATCGAGAAGTGATTGAGATGGATGTTCAAATTTTCCAGCCCCAGCATTTACGATACAAAAATTTAATTTCGTTTTTAATGATTCAACAAAATGATCATCTGAATGCCTTATAACACCGATATCAACTCCAAGGTTTTCAAAAGTTTTTAATGTGTCATAAAGAGACTCACCTTTATTAACTGATGAGGTTTCTGGGCTAAAGTTTAAAACACTAGCTCCCAATCTTTTAGCAGCAACTTCAAATGAAAATTTTGTCCTTGTAGAGTCTTCAAAAAATAGATTAGCTACAACTTTATCTGAAAGTACTTTCGGAATCGGTTCTTTGTTCTTAATAATTTGGGAATAAAAATGGGATTTCTCTAATATCGAGTTAATTATATCTACAGTTAAGTTATTAATAGCTGTTAGATGCCTGATAGAAGAGCTCCTTGTTAATTTTGATGAATGTTGGTTTTTGGAAAAAAGAGTTTGAGCGGTTGTTTTCAACCAATGAGTCACAGCGAGTTGTGTGTTGCGTTGTGTGTTTCATAAACCTCAAATTAAGTTCATTATTTTATCTAGATTCCTTAATATTAGTTAAAATGTCTAGTTAAAAATGTATAATCTTTCCATGGGTCAATCAAAGTTCAAATTAGTGTCAAAGTTCAAGCCAACCGGTGATCAACCGCAGGCTATTAAGACTATTTTATCCGCCTTTAAGGCAAAGCAGAAGCACCAAACGCTTCTTGGTGTCACTGGTTCTGGTAAAACTTTTTCCATGGCAAATGTAATTGAAAAGCTTGGAAAGAAAACATTGATTCTAGCCCATAATAAAACTCTTGCAGCCCAACTCTTTGCTGAGTTTAAAGAATTTTTTCCTGAAAATGCTGTTGAATATTTTGTTTCATATTATGATTATTACCAACCTGAAGCATACGTCCCTGGAAGTGACACTTATATTGAAAAAGATTCTAGTATTAATGATGAAATAGATAAGCTTAGGCACTCAGCAACTAGAAGTCTGCTAGAGCGTGATGATGTAATTGTGATCTCAAGTGTTAGTTGTATTTATGGAATAGGGTCACCATCAGAGTATCAAGGACAAAGATTAAAACTTTTTGTTGGAGATACTAAAGATAGAGATGAACTCTTAAGAGAACTTGTAGCAATTCAGTACCAAAGAAATGATATTGATTTTTCAAGAGGAACTTTTCGTGTAAGAGGGGATACAGTTGAAGTCTTCCCAGCTTATGAAGATTCAAACGTTGTGAGAATTGAATTCTTTGATGACGAAATAGATGGAATATATCAGGTTGATCCTCTTCGTGGTAAGATTCAATCTAAACTTACAAGTGTAAAAATATATCCTTCAAGTCACTATGTTGTTGGTGATCAAAAACTTCAAGGTGCGCTTAAAACAATTCAGACAGAACTAAGAGAAACTCTTATTGATCTTGAAGCAAAGAACAAATTAGTGGAAAAGCAACGTCTAGAACAAAGAACAATGCTTGACCTTGAAATGCTTGAGGAGATGGGATTTTGTTCAGGGATTGAAAATTACTCAAGACATTTAACTGGAGCAAAAGAAGGGGAGCCGCCACCAACTCTCATTGATTATTTTGAAAGAGATTTTCTAATGATTATAGATGAGTCTCATGCAACTGTTCCTCAAGTTGGAGGAATGTATAAAGGAGATAGGGCCAGAAAGCAAAATCTCGTAGACTTTGGCTTTAGACTTCCATCAGCTTTAGATAATAGACCTTTAAAATTTGATGAATTCGAAAAAAGACTTGATCAGATTCTTTTTGTTTCTGCAACACCTGCAAATTATGAGTTAGAGAAAACTATGGGAGAGTATGCCGAACAAATTATTCGTCCAACAGGACTGTTAGATCCAACAATTGAAGTTAAGGATGCGTCTACTCAAGTTGATGATATGTTGATTGAGGCAAAAAAGGCTATAAAAGATGGTTATCGGGTTTTAATAACAACCCTTACTAAAAAACTTGCTGAAGAACTTACAATATTTTATAGAAGTGCAGGAATGAGAATTAAATATCTTCATTCTGATATAGACACTCTAGAGAGAATGGAAATCCTTAAGGAATTAAGAGAGGGAGGATTTGATATTCTTGTTGGAATAAACCTCCTGCGAGAAGGACTTGATCTGCCAGAAGTCTCTTTAGTTGGAATAATGGACGCAGATAAAGAGGGCTTTTTAAGATCTACTAGATCTTTAGTTCAAACAATTGGAAGAGCTGCAAGAAATTCAGAAGGGCGAGTGATTCTTTATGGATACAAAATAACGAAGAGTATGAAAGAGGCAATTGATACAACTGCTAAAAGGCGTGAAAAACAAATCGCTTACAATTTGAAACACTCAATAACTCCAACAACAATATCTAAGAATATTAGTGGTGGAATTATTGATATGCTTAGAAAAAGTAAAACGAAAAGGTCAACTAAAGCTAAGAATAAAGAAGTTCTTGAGCAGCTGACTCCAAGTGCAATTGATGCTAAAATAGAAGAGTTAAAAAAGAGTATGAAAGAAGCCTCTAAAAATCTTGAATTTGAAGAGGCTGCTCAAATACGAGATGAAATAAAAGAGCTTTCAAAAATGAGACTTTTAATATGAAAACAATTTATTTACTTATTTCTTTGTTAAGTTTTTCTGTACTTGCACAAGAGTTTACAGGCTCGTTTGTAGTGACAATTACAGATCAAAACATAAGGGTTACTTCACCTAAAAAGAAAGTAGATACAGTAAGCGTGATAGTAAAGAACGATACTTTTGAAGATATCCGCTCTGAACTCTCAAGTGAGAAAGGTGTGATTAAAAGATTTAATCTTAAATCTCAATCTTCAAAATCTATTGAAATAAGTTTTAAGAAAATAAAAACATTATTTTATGTTTCTGTAGCCCCTCCTTTTCAAGCAGTTGAATTAAAATTTAGCCAAAGGCCATATGCGATTCCTCCGAAAAAATAAAAAAGTTCAAAAGACAATAATAGTTATCTCGGATATTCATTTGGGAGCAGGAGCTATTGTAAACGGAAAAAGAAATCCTCTAGAAGACTTTGATGCAGATCAAGAATTAGTTGAATTTTTAAATTTTTATTCACAAAAAGATTATCAAAACATGGAGGTTGAACTAATTATAAATGGAGATTTTCTTGATCTTCTAGCAGTTCCCTTTGTACCGTATTTTGACGATGAGTTTTGGAGTGAAAAAGCTTCCTTAGAAAAATTAGAAATAATATTAAATGCACACCCTGAAGTTATTGAAGCTTTGAAAGAGTTTGTTGCAACTAAAAATAAATCACTTGTTTATATTATCGGAAACCATGATGCCGAGCTTATCTTTGATAGTTTACAAACTAAATTTTTAGAAATATTTGAAGAAGCAGATAGAGAAAAAGTAACTCTCTCTAAAGACATATCAACGTATTCTCCAGCAGCAGGAATTTTCCTTGAGCATGGGCATGAGTATGAGTTAGCTCATCAATTTGATGTGAATGACTCTGTTGTGGAGTCCTCAAAAGGAGAGCGCTATTTTGTTCCATCATGGGGTTCTTATTATGTTACTCACGTAATAAATAAGTATAAAAAAGAAAGAGATCATGTAAATGCTGTTAGGCCTATAAGAAGCTTTATTATCCATGGGCTGATATTTGATACTTTTTTTATACTTCGATTTTTAATAGCAAATGCTTATTATTTTATGATGGTTCGATTTCTTCATTATTACAGACTTAATATTGGGCTTAAAAAAGTTATTGATGAAAGTATCAAACAATTAAGCTTGTTTGAAGACTATGAAACTTTAACTCAAGAGTTCTTTAAGAAAAATAAAGATGCAAAGGTTCTGATCGTTGGTCACACTCACGAGCCTAAAATTACCGAGTTTGCTGATGGAACAACATTTATCAATACAGGTACATGGACTAAAATGATTAGTCTTGATCTAAATACAAAAAATGATGACTCTGCTTTGACTTACGCTAAGATACAAATTTCTAAAAAAGATTATGAATTAAATGAATTTGATGATGCTGTTAGAGTTGAATTAAATAAGTGGGAGCCAAAAACCAATCTTCCTTACTCTCAGTTCTCTTAAGCTGCTTGTTGAAAGTCTTCTTCTTGTTCTTCTCGCATTTGAGATTCGATTAAAGCCTTTACGTGAACTGGAAAGTCTACGAAATAAAAAACATATTTTTTATCTTGAGTCTTAACGATTAAATTTGAAAAAGGACATTCCTCTTGAGGTGCAATAATCTCAGTAATCTCTGAGAGCATGATTTTTTCATCAGTACCAAGTGCAGGGAAGTGTATATGTAAATGATCCG
>CAKZJW010000011.1 GCA_937120495.1 uncultured Oligoflexia bacterium | reverse complement strand
GCTCCAAAAATAAGTGCTGTTTTAAACGTCATATATTCTCCATAATATTTTATAGAGACATTATACCTTCTACTTGGCTTAAAAGATTATAAACGGCAACAACCTCCTCAGAAGATTGCATTAGTTTTCTACTAGAGATACTAATATAAGTCCCCTTTGACGAAGCCTTTGACTCAATTTTATGTCCATCAAGTAGCGCAAGTACCTGAGTCTCTTGTTCAGTTTTAACTACAAACTTAAAAGTGTAGTAATCAGGCCAAGTAATTTGCTCATCTAGTAAGCTCTTGAATTTAGCTATATCCATCATTTTCTCCAAAAAATAATGTATCAATCCATTAAGAAGGGTTCTTTGAATACCGAAAATATGATAGTTTGTACAGACACAATGCATCGCGTAAAGGGAATTATGACGAATCATCAGCTACTACTTATTTCAATCATCTCGATTCTAATAAGTGCTCAATCATTTGCATATGAATTTAAACACTTCACTTTGAAAAAGAGTCCAAGACATGCCGTTATGGCAAAAAGCATTGATGACGATGTACGCTCTGATCTAGTCCAAAGAATCAATGCAATGATTGGAAATGACTATAATAGAATTGGCGCAGAGCAAGCGTCTCCTCTAGTTTTGAACCATGATATCGGTGGCGGTGTTTTAAATTTTTCAGGATTCACGTGGAATAAACCTCAGGCGGGAATAAGCCTAGTCGCAAATAGAGAAGTCTCTCCTGATTTATATTCAAATCGTCACATAATTCACGATACATTAACTGTTAATGTAGATGCTTCAACATATTTAACAGAACTAAGAGATAGTGATGTCATCGATATCTCTGAACAAAGTCTTGCTGGATTTATCGGAGTTGGATTTCAACGGGTATATCACTATTATCATTTTGCAGATAGTTACGTTAATGGAATAACAGCTGATTATTCAAAACTCTTTTTAGCTTTCACAAAGTTCAATGTTGATAGTTCATTAAATATGGATCGATATGAAATTGTAAAAAAAGAAGATCAGTTTTACTTCAATGCCGGAGGCTTTGTTACCACACCTCCTGTGTCTGGAGTCTCTCTAACAACAGGTGTTTTAGTAGATGTTGCCTTTAAGAATCAAGTTACTCTTCAATCAATGGGGCCAGAGGATTCTGCAAAACCAGGAGAATTTCTAAGAGTATCAAATAATAAAGAATGGAATGTTTCTGCAAGAGCTAACATATCTATTCAACTCGACTTCTTTCACATTTTGAAATTGTACCTTCTTCAAGGTGAACTAGAGTACACATATGGAAGAAGCCATAAACAAAACCTTAGCTTTTATGAAAGAGATGTTGAGCTAATTACTGGATCATCTGATCACCATAAAGAATACAAGAGTATTGTTAAAGGGAAAAAAGAAGATATTCATTTTTGGAAAAGCAATATCGTTCAACTTGAAGATAGAATTAAACAAAATTACAAATCAAAATACTCAGTACTTCTTTTTGGATCAATTCGTAAAAAAGAAACTGAGCAAATTAAAATCATTAAAGATGGTATTGAGACTGTGTTTTATAAACATTATTCCCAAGCTACAACTTATATTCAAAATTTACTAAGTCGCCTACTCAATATTGTAATTGTTAAAATATTTAACTTTGATACTGGTGTAAAAAACTTTGCTGAGTCAGCAAAAAAGATGAGTCTTGAATATAAATTTTTAACTGATCTTGAAAAAGAAGTTGTTAACACAGATGAAGAGTTCTCATTAACTCTTACTCATAGCTATCAAAGCGGAAAAACTCATCGCTGGATAGATAGGCGAATAAAACGAAAAGCTGTTGAAGCCATCACGAGATGGTCAAACCTTCATTCGAGTGTAGCGAAAATGGTAAAAAATGAAACTTTACGTGGTCCACTATTTTTTGAAAGTAAAATTGAAATCGAAAAAGTTGGTTTAGAATATTTTCATACTCAAAGTATTAATCAAATATTTACAGCGATAGTTAATACATGCAGATCAAAGAGATTAAAAAGTTGGCTAAATCCAAGTAAAAGAAGAAAAATGCTAAGACGAGTTCAGTTTGGAAAAAATGCTTGTGTAAAAAAACTTGGCAAGAGATACCTTGATTATAAAGCTTATTTTGACCAATATGACAGAAGAGACTTAAGACTGTTTAGACGATTTATTGGTAAATATTTTTCAAAAACTAGATCCTTTAGACAAGTTGAAAGTATCTTTGGCCAAAATAACGTCTTTATACATGGAAGCCTGATGGCAAAACATGTGACAGGTATTCCATTTAGTACATACTTTAAAACTGGTCAATTTAC
>CAKZJW010000010.1 GCA_937120495.1 uncultured Oligoflexia bacterium | reverse complement strand
GAACACATCTTCTAAGTAGAAGAAATAAGGAGTTAAAAATGAATAATTTTAATAAAATCGTTGAAGGATCACTAAGTATTGCTCAGTCAAAAGCACTTGAGCTTAAAAATACGGAATTAGCTCCTCTACATCTACTTTATGGTCTTATTACAAATCCTGCATCATTTAGCTCTAAGTCTCTGAAGGAGCATCTCGAACAAATAGAACAAATGATGAAAATGTTACCAACAAGTTCCGCTGTTGAGCTCGATAGGATTCAATCTTCTCCTAAACTTTCAAGTTGGCTGACTCAAGCCAACTCTAATGCAACACAAGCAGGAAAAAGTGAAATATCCGAAAAAGACCTTATAAAGTTTTTACCACAAATATTTCCTACTCTTAATATTGATTACTCTAAGTTTGGAGATCTTGATCAAGAAGAAGTTGAAGTTCCTAGCTTCTTAGTAAATTTAAATGAAAAGGCTAGTCAAGGGAAACTAGATCCCGTGATCGGAAGAACAAAAGAAATAAGAGCTGTTATGGAGATACTTGGAAGAAGATCAAAGAACAATCCTGTTCTTGTTGGTCCCGCAGGTGTCGGAAAAACAGCTATCATTGAAGGGCTTGCTGAAGCAATTGTAAAAGGAAAGGTATCTGATGTTTTGAAAGGTAAAACAATATACAGCATGGAACTTGGCTCCCTTCTCGCAGGTACAAAATTTAGAGGTGATTTTGAAGAAAGGATTCAACACCTTTTAAAGTTTACTCAAAAAGGTGCTGGCGAGTATATTATATTTATCGATGAGATTCACCAATTGATTGGTGCAGGTAAAACTGATGGTGCAATGGATGCGGCAAATCTTCTAAAGCCAGCTCTCTCCAGAGGTGAACTTCACTGTATTGGAGCAACTACTGAAGATGAGTTTCAAAAGTATGTACTAAATGACGCTGCACTAGAGAGACGTTTTAGACAAGTACCAGTGAGAGAACCTTCAAAAGAAGATTCAATTGAAATCCTTATGGGAATTAGAGACAAGTTTGAAGGGCATCATGGGATTACCATCTCAGACGATGCTATTTACTCTGCAGTCTATCTTTCTGATCAGTATTTAACAGATAAAAATCTTCCCGATAAAGCGATCGATCTTATTGATGAGTCTGCATCAGCCTTAAAGTTATCTGCGGAGGCCATGCCGGCAGAACTTGAAATGCTAAAGGCTGAGATTAGAAATAAAAATATATTATTAAAAGTTAATCATGAGACTGAGCTTGAAAAAGAGATAAAAAAACTTCAAAGTGATTTTGATAAACAATATTTAAAGTGGGAAGCACAGACTGATAGCCTTAAGAAGATATCAAAACTAAAGAATCAATATGAACAATATAAGTTTGATCTTGAAAAGGCCGAAAGAGAACAAAGCTACGAAGAGGCATCAAAAATTAAATATTCATTGATTCCTGAAATTGAGGCACAACTTTCTGGGTTAAAACATAATTGGGAATTAGATACAGAGAATATAGCCTCTGTAATTTCAAGACAAATTGGAATTCCTGTTAATAAGATTTTAAAATCAAAACAAGAGTCACTTCTTCAACTTGAGAGTCAATTAAACTCCAATGTTTATGGTCAAGAGTCCGCTCTTCATGAAATAAGCGAAACACTACTAGCAAGCTATGCTGGACTTACGGACGAATCTCGTCCACTTGGATCATTTCTTCTGAAAGGACCTACAGGTGTTGGAAAAACAGAGACAGCAAAAACCTTAGCAAAGGAGCTCTTTGATAGTTCAGAGAATATTGTTCGAATTGATATGAGTGAATTCTCAGAAAAGCACTCTGTAGCTAAGCTTATTGGGTCTCCAGCGGGTTATGTTGGCTATGAAGACGGAGGAGTTCTCACTGAAGCCATAAGAAGAAAGCCCTACTCTGTAATTTTATTTGATGAGATAGAAAAAGCACATGCTGATTTTTCAGACATCTTACTTCAAATTTTAGATGATGGAAGACTTACTGATAATAAAGGTCGTACCATTAATTTTAAAAACACGATTATACTACTTACTTCAAATACTAAAAATATTGAATATGACTTTAAGCCAGAAGTGATTGGGCGCCTAGATTCAGTACTAGAGTTTAATTCTCTTGGTGAGAGCGTTATGAGTAAACTCGTACAAAAACAAGTTGATCTTTTAAGATCTCGATTAAAAAGTAAGAAGATCAATATTGAATTTTCAAGTGAAGTTTTAGATAAAGTTGCAGCTCTTGGTTATGACGAAAAATACGGGGCAAGACCTCTACAATCTTGTTTTAATAAGTTGATCATAAGGCCACTATCTAAGGCTCTTCTTGCAAGTGACATGAAAGAAAAATCAATCTTATTTAATTTAAAAAATGATGAGATAAGTTTTGAAGTGACTACTTAGTTACTTCGCCAAAAGAAACCTTTAAGGACTTCCACTTAGAAGTATTAAGCTGGTTAAAATGCATATCTCTTTGACCAGCTTTAAATTCTTTATATTTAATTGGTCCGAAATTTAATGCACCCATTTGATAAGTAGAGGCATCATTTGATGATTCATAAACCCAAGCACTCCCCTGACCAAAAACTTGTATTTCACTTTGAGTTACCGCTATTGAAGTTTGTTCATCCACACCAATCCCCATAATACTTTTCAAAGAAAAACTAAATTGAGCGTTATGCATGAAAGATAAAAGCCTTCCCTCTCTACTTCTCTCACTAAAGTGGGTGTCAGTAATAATACCCTTTAATAAACTTGAATAAAAGAAATCCTCTTCGATTGTTATATATTCACTATGTGGATTCTTAAGAGCATAAGAGCTTCCAAGGCCACCTTTTTTCGCCGAGAAGATATACTCTCCCATAATTGCAAGTCCAGCACTTGTTCCAGCAATAGC
>CAKZJW010000009.1 GCA_937120495.1 uncultured Oligoflexia bacterium | reverse complement strand
AAGTCTTTTTATTTCTTCTTATATTTACAACATCAGCATTTGCAATTGATTTAACTGTTTTCTATGTCAAAGGAGAGGTGTTCAAAGTAAATAGCCAAGGAGAGACAACGGCGTTAAAGAAAGGGGATTCTTTAATTGAAGGAGACTCGGTAAAAACGAAAAAAGATTCACTGGCAATTTTAAAAGCAAAAGGTCACTCAACTCATAAAATTGAACAAAATACAGAGATTGAAATATCTAAACTACCATATAAATTTAAAAAATCAGATCTTCTAGATCAAGAGGGAGACCTTCTTTTAAAAGCTGGAACGATTTTTTCTGAAGTAACAAAATCTAAAGGTAAAAAAGCATTAACCATAACTTCAAATAATACAGCAATGGCCGTAAGGGGAACTACTCTTATGGTATCTAGAGATTTAAAAACAAATGATGTTTGGCTTGCTGTAAAGAAAGGTGAGGTTGAAATTGAAAATTATCTTTCTGGGCAAAAGGATATTTTAACTTCTAAGCAAGCAATCTTAGTTGAAGAAGATAGAAGATTTATCGCTCTAAAGAGATATAAATGGATGAATAATGTTTCTTGGGAAGTAACGAATACTCAAAATCCAAAGAGTTTTTCAAAAATAAAGAAGCAAGCATTAAAAGAAACTCAGCAAAGAAAAACAAAATGGGTTCGTAATGAAGTTCTATTCCAAGAGAAAGAAAAATCGTGGAAAAAAGATGAAGTACAATATAAAAAAGAAACGAAAAACCTTAGTGTAAAAGAAATTAAGACCATAAGACTGAAAAGAATAAATAAAATAAATAGATCAAAAAATAAACCAAACTTCTCTGGTGGAATTCTAAAAAAAGAAAAATTACGTAAAAATAATTTCTTAAATCTTCAAAAAAGATCAAGGTTGGAAAATAGAAAGAAATTATTAAATAGAAGTCAAAATAAGCGAAGAAGAAATAGACCAATTCCA
The DNA here is from genome assembly GCA_937120495.1 of uncultured Oligoflexia bacterium. Classification (GTDB taxonomy): domain Bacteria; phylum Bdellovibrionota; class Bacteriovoracia; order Bacteriovoracales; family Bacteriovoracaceae; genus CAKZJW01. The sequence continues at coordinate 9,678 of CAKZJW010000009.1, read as the reverse complement.
AGACCAGATACAGCCCCTCAAGTGCCAAGTCTTCCGGGGGGAACAGGCACACCCCTTCCTTAAGTAGGCAATAAATGCCTATCTCAAGTCTTTCTCATTAAAGAGCAGCCCATCTCCGATAAGTATAGAGGAGATATACTCAATGCTGCAAAGACTACTTAAACCACAAAGATTTAAAACCCATAGTGATTTTTTCTATGAGCTTTTTAACAATCCACAGCACAAATGGATTAGTGATGATAAGTATATTAAAGCTAATTTTGAAGAGTTCTTCTCTTTAGTTCCTCTAAAAACTTTAAGAAAGCTTTATGGTCAAAATGATATCTGGTTTATACCTTCCAGTGGTAGATATAGCTGTGCAATTGAGCCTATAGGTTGTTCAGTAATAATGATATTTCCTGAGTTCATTAAACTTTTAAGGTCATTCAGTCCTTATGGAGCGAAGGCTATATTAGCACATGAATTAGGTCATATTTTTTATGGGCATTCAAATAGAAAAATCGATATTCTTGAAGCTCAAGTAGAAGCAGACAAATTTGCAATAGAACTTGGTTTTGAAAATGAGATCGAAAGTTTTCTTCAGGGACTACCAGAAAGTCTTGAAAAAAGAGTTCGTCTCTCTTATGTTACTTCTTATATTTTTGATCGAGATATTTAGTATCTACACTTTGTCTTGATATAGCTTCCAGGAAGACTTACTTCGAGTTCCTGAGTTGATGTACCTTTTTCAGAGCGAATCAATTGTGCCATACCATCATTCATACTTTTTATTTTCCACACAGAAGACTCGTCAGGCTTTTGAATACAATTTCCAACTTCAAGATTACTCCCGAAACAACTTACTAAAACAAATACCAGACTTAAATAAATTAAAACTTTCATATCATTCACCCATGCGTATAATAATTATCAGGAGTACATTATGGGATTTTGGGATTTATTTAGCAATGAAAAAAATAATCAAGAAAGTGGAAATAAAAGTTCACTTTATTATTCTTTGAAAGAGAATTTTTCTGACAAAGAAGAGTCAACACTAATTAAGGTTACAGGAATAGCTGGTTTGTTTGCGAGAGTTGCTTATGTAGACTTTGAACTCCATCAAGATGAAAAAGCTCATATGCTCAAAGCCCTTACTGAAATGACAGACTTTGATGATAGTGAAGTTCAATTAATTGTAGATTTGGCGATCGAACATGTTAAAGAGCTTGCAGGACTTGAAAACCATAAACTTGTTTATTCCTTAAAAGAAGTTCTTGATCAAAATGCTCGGCACCAAGTTGTGGAAGCACTCTTTTATCTTGCCGCAAGTGATGGAGTTGTCGAAAATATAGAGTCTGAAGAGATTAGAATCATTGTAAAGGGGTTTGATCTGTCTGATAGGCATTTTATTGCTGCCAGAGCAAAAGTGTCGGATAAACTAAAAGCACTTCAAATCTAAATTCAATGAGTTAATTTTTTCGATCTTTTTACATCATTTAAAATATTGATATACTAATGGTGTGAGTAATCAAGCAATGAAAAATATTCAATCTACAACGAAAAAAGATTCTTATAAAAAGTTCAACGGACTTGATGGCTCGCATCCATTTCAAAAGATCCTACCTGAAGGATTTGTTGGATATAAAGCGCGAACTCGTCGTGGTGGAAAAGTTAGATACTTTAACTTTGATCTTGCTGTACAGATGGGACTTATTCCTAAAGACCATAACTTCGAACTAGACAAAGAACTTGAAAAAAAGATTCTAGATACTTTTGCAATTATAATTATAAATGAATTCGATATTGAGAATGATAAGAAGTTTCCTGAAAAAGAAATTCGAAGTGGAACATTTATGGCCACAAGATATCTTCAACTTCAACATAAAGATAAGAAGGGGAGAGCATCTGGAGATGGACGAAGTGTTTGGAATGGACAGGTTAGACATCAAGGAAAAACTTGGGATGTCTCAAGCTGTGGAACAGGTGCAACAAAGCTAAGTCCTGCGACTGCTAAATACGAAAAGTTTTTTGAAAGTGGTGATCCATCAATCTCTTATGGATGTGGATACGCTGAAATTGATGAAGGAATTGCACAAGCTTTATTTAGTGAAGTCTTTTATCAAAATGAGGTTCAAACAGAGAGAACTCTCGCGGTTATTGAATTTGAAAAGGGCTATGCAATTAATATTAGAGCTCATCAAAATCTTCTAAGGCCAAGTCATTTCTTTATGTACTTAAAACAAAATGAAATTGAGCCACTTAAAGATCTTGTTGATTTTTATATTGAAGGGCAAAGACAGAATAAGCACTGGGAGAGTTGTCCCAAGGGTTCTGGTAAATATGAATTTTTTCTAAATGAACTTGCTAAAACATTTGGCTATACAGCTTCTGTTTTTGAAAATGAATATATCTTTTGTTGGCTTGATTGGGACGGCGATAATATCCTTATGGATGGCGGTATTATTGATTATGGTTCTATTAGGCAGTTTGGAATGTTTCACTCTGAATATAGATATGATGATGATGATAGATTTTCAACATCAATCCTGGAGCAAAGAGACAAGGCCAGATATATTGTTCAAACATTTATTCAATTAATTGATTATATTCAATCGGGTGAAAAGAAAAATATTAATGACTTTAAAAAACATAAAGTTTTAGATGTATTTGATGATTCTTTTGAGAACGAAAAAAATGAAAACATTCTTTTTAAAATGGGCTTCTCTAAAAAAGAGAGTAATTATCTAATTAAGAATGAATTGAAATTAACAAAAGAATTTAGAAAGGTTTTCTCATATTTTGAACGAGCTAAATCTAAAAAGGGTGTCATTAAAGTAGCTGATGGAATCTCTGTTGATGCAATTTTTTGTATGAGGGATATTCTTAGAACCCTTCCAAAGCTTTTAATAACTCGAAAAGAAAAAATTACTGATTCAGAGTTCATTGAGATTTTAAAATCTAATTATGCTACCAAAGAAGATTGTGAGATTAATGCTTATCGCTCAAAGATGATTAAGCTTTATCAAGATCTCTATTGGAAGCTTATTGAAAAGTCTGCAAAGCATTCTAGACAATCATTTGAAAAACATATTTTATCATTATCGATGAGAGCATCAGTTGTAAATAAAATGGAAAGAGTTACAGGGGATTCAATTTCAATAATTGTTGAAAAACTTCTTAAAGAGAGAAATAAATCTTCTGTAGGTGAAATTTATAAATTAATTAAAGACTTTGCAGAAATTCAAAACTTTAATCCTTCAGAGAAGCCTAAACTTCAAAAAGAAGTAAAAGGCCTAGTTAAGCAATTTTTTGAAATTGTGAAGGAGCATCGAGAAGGTCTATGAAGTTAGTTTTCTACAGCGGCGGTCATGATTTTGAAAATCACCTTCTGGATACAAATCTTTTAAAACTTGCAACTAAAAACCCCCAGGTTACTTATATCCCATCATGTTCTTATTTGTGTACAGAGGACTTCAGAGACTTTGTTGAGCAATATGGTAAGCATCAAATTCATAATATAATCAATTTCCCAATCGATGTACCTTTTACAGATATATTAAAAGAAGAAGTTCTAAAATCAGATATAATCCATCTTTCTGGTGGAAATACTTACTACTTTTTAAAGCATTTAAGAAAAACTGGTATGATTAATGAGTTAAAACAATTCGTTAAACGAGGTGGAATTCTAACAGGGTTATCTGCTGGTGCAATTATCATGACTAAGTCGATCGAGACAGCTGGTTTTCCAGAGTTTGATAAAGATGAAAATGACGATAATATAAAAAACTTAAAGGGCATGGGATTTGTTAATTTTGAATTTTTTCCTCACTATAGAAATTCAAAAAGATATGACAAAGAAATTGTAGAGTACTCAAAGTCTACAGAAAGACCATTGTATGCTTGCCCAGATGGAAGCGGAATAGTTGTTGATAATGAGATGATTCAATTTGTAGGCAAGGTCTACTGTTTTCATCACGGTAAAAAATTTATTGTTAAGTAGGGATATATGGCCATAACTAAAGAAGATTTTGTAAAACTAATAAAATCAGCAGCCTCTAATGGAGTCTCAGATATTCATATTCGAACAAACGAAAGGCCATGCTTTAGAATGAGGGGAGACCTTGTTCCAATTAAAGTTGAGCCTTATTCATATGACGATGTTAAAGACGTCGCTTTAATTCTTGTTAAAGATGAAAAGTTAAAAGAGAATATAGAAAATGAAAAAGAATTAGATGGTTCATATCCTGTGCCTAAGGTTTGTAGGCTAAGATATAATCTTTTCCGTTATCAAGGAAAGATGGGGATCATTTTAAGGCTAATAGATTCAGAAGTTCCAACAACGGAAGCACTTGGTATTCCACTTGTTGTTAATAAAATAGCATCTGCTCATAATGGGCTAGTTCTGGTAACAGGAGCAACGGGTTCTGGTAAATCTTCAACTCTCGCTGCAATGATTAATCATGTAAATAAAACAAAGCCTGTTCATATTTTAACTCTTGAAGATCCTGTTGAATACATTCACCAGCCGATTAAGGCTAGAATAACTCAACGTGAAATAGGAGAGGATACTGATGACTTTGGAGCGGCATTAAGATCTGCTCTTAGACAGGATCCAGATATTATTCTTATCGGAGAGATGAGAGATGCAGAGACGATTAGTATCGCAATTAAAGCAGCAGAAACGGGCCACCTTGTATTTGGAACTGTCCATACTACAGATGCTCTAAATACAATTGGACGACTTATCTCAATGTTTCCACCAGAGGAGCAGGATGCAGTTCGTTCGAGAATTGCCGACAACTTATACGCAACAGTTAGTCAGAGACTTTTAAAAACAGTAGATGGCAAAGGTAGAGTTGCAGCTCAGGAAATTATGATAACAAGTCCAGGGATCAAAGAAGCAATTAATGATGCTGATAATATTGCAGAAATCTACACATATATCGAGAAAGGTAAACGTGGAGTAGGAACTCAAAGCTTTGATCAACATATTACAGATCTCTATAAGGCCGGAAAAATTAGTATTGATGAAGCTAAGAAGAATGCAACATCACCTGAGGACTTTGAAAGAAACCTTATGTTTGGTGATCAGGATGATTAAAGACTTTTAATCACCTCAAAGAGCTCATCCTTTGTTTTACTAAGTAAAAATGCCTTCTTTTTTACAGCAGCATTCTCAAGCGGATCAAAAATATAACGGGAGATAGACTTTAATCTTTTATTTTGGCTCTGCTCACTTAAATCTGAAAGTCTTTCTATTTCATTATAAAAAAATGAATAGTAGCGTGCCATCTCGTTTATTCTCATTTCATGATCTTCAAATTGATTTCCTGCTTTATACTCTCTAGCAAGCCATGGAGTTTTTAGAGCCCCTCTTGCAATCATAACCGAGTGACAATTGGTATAATCATAATAGTCATTAATATCTTTAACACTCCATATGTCACCGTTACCAATGATTGGAATATTGACTATCTTTACAGCTTCTTTTATGTACTGCCACTTAGCAACTCCCTTATAGAGTTCATCTCGAGTCCTAGCATGAATTGTAATCGCATCTACACCGCAGTCTTCAAGAAGTTTTAGGACTCTCTCAAAGTTGAGATCATCTTTATACCCGACTCTGATTTTTGCGGTAAAAGTACCTTTGAAATTTGATCGTATTGTGTCGATTATCGATTTAAGCTCTGGAAGATCACTTAGAAGGTAAGATCCACCCATGTTTTTACAAACTGTTTTAGAGGGACATCCTAAGTTAATGTCAAGCCATTCAAATCCTAGGGCTTGAATTCTTTGGATATGATGTTCAGTATAAGCATTTGAGCTTGTAAGAATTTGGTAAATTGTTTTTTTTCGAGTTTTTGGTGTTGAATAGACTTCATTTCCATAGTGTTTAATTATATGTGAGTCGGGATAATTTCCAACTGTAGGAATTCTTAAAAAGTCGGTACTAACATAATCCCATTCAGGATAAAGTGTTGTGATGACGTTTCTATAAATATCGTCTGTCATCCCCTCCATTGGGGCAAAGAATATTGAATTTTCTTTAAATGGAACACTCATAAAAACCTTTTAGCACAAAGATTCTATTCTCCAAAGATAGTTGCAACTATTTTCCTGGCTCCACCATGATTTCTAAACTCACAAAGATAAATCCCTTGCCAGGTACCATGATAAATTTGTCCATCTTTAATAGGAAGCTGGATACTGGTCCCTACAATACTGGCCTTAACATGAGCAGGCATATCATCAGAGCCTTCAAAGACATGTTTGTAGTAGGGTTGATTCTCTGGGACTAACTTATTGAAAATACTTTCGAAGTCTTCTCTTACTGTTGAGTCAGCATTTTCATTTATAGTAAGACCAGCAGAGGTGTGCATGATAAATAGGTTTAGAAAACCAACCTGAGGAAGCTTTGGAAGTTTTCTCATAACCTCTTTTGTGATGAGGTGGAAGCCACGTGGCCTTAAATCTAATGTGATTTCAATCTGTTGTATCATTTATTCACCATATAATTATTAGTTCGCAATTATTCATTCTTTCAATTGTACTGCTTTCTCGCCATATGTCATAACATGCAAAATTCTTAACACAAGGGTATTATGAAATTCATTCTTCTATTTATTTTAAGCTTAACTTTTTCAATTACAAGTTTTGCAAAATCAATCACAGAGTTCTCTCCTTATGAGTATAACGTTTTCTTTACGAATCCAATCTGCAAGGCTTATCCATATAAGGAAGTGACATATGCAAATGATGGAACAGTTCTTCGAACAAAGCCGGCAAATGTATATTGTAAAAGAGGGGATAAAAAAGCAAACTATGAAAGAAAATCTTCTCCAAACTTTAATCTCAGAAAATTAATTAATAATACAGATGTAAATGAGTTATTTTTAACCTATTTATCTTTCTCTGACTCAAAAGTTACTGATGCTGTTTGTAATGCAATTAAAAACAGAAACACAAAAGTAACTCTTATTATAGATTCAAAAAATGCTACAAGTGAGAGAAGAGCTCAAGGGGCAATGGATAAGTTTGATCGAATCTCTAAATGTCGCCCATTAAAATCAATTTTAAAACCAGGTGAGAAAGCAAATATACCTAAAACAATGACAAGAGGTAATATCGGTGGATTAGGCTATGCACATAATAAAATAATTATTGCAAACTTCAAGTCTGATAGTAAGAAAAGTACAATCGTTTTCTCTTCAGGAAATATGTCTTCAGGGACAATTGTTCACCACGAAAATTGGCATTTTTTAACGACAAGCAAAGATACGTATTTTTACAAAGTTCATCAGTGTATTAAAAATGGAATGATTGATGCAGCAAAGTCTAAAACAATCTTTAAAAAGTATATTTCAAGCTGTCGAGGAAAAATCAATATTGACCAAGAAGACGATTTAAAAGTTTATATTGTTCCTAGTGATGGAAAAGTGGCAATGGATAATATTGTTAAAAATATGAAAAAATCAGAATCAATAGATGTGGCAGTTCACCGCTTTACACATAAAACTTTTATTAGTGCCATGATGAATGAAGCTAAAAATAAAAGAGTAAGGCTTGTGGTGGATGATGATGTTTATTGGGCCGGTAAGAAAGGTGAAAACGTAGGATCAAGTATGCCAAATGAATCGGGTAACATGAATAGAGTTCGTAGAGCCGGAGCAAAGATTGGATATATGCAAACGAATGAAAGCTCACGTCTATTACATCATAATAAATTTGTAGTGTTTAATTTTAAAAATGGTCTTGGCGCTGTACATACAGGAGCTGGAAATTTTACTCATGCAGCTTTTTCAAAGAACTTTGAGAATTACTACTTTATAACAATTCCTGCTGTTGTTGAGAAATTTAAAAAACAATACGATTATATGTTTAATGATCTTGCGACAAGCTATTATAAATTACCATCAACTTATTCAAACCCATAAATAGGTCTCGATGTTAATAATACTGTGAGGGAGGGCATTGGCTCTCCCTTTTTTTTCTAATTCTCTAAAGCACCCATACCTGATTCATCTAAAATTGAACCTTCTCCATGTGACTTTAGTGGAGTTTCCTTTTTAGTCTTTCTTGAAGAATTATCGATATATTGTTTAAGCTGTTGCTCGGAAATTCTATTCCAAAGAAAAGCATCTATCATTGCACGCTCTTTGAGTATTTGATCAGGACCCATATCAATTGAATTATAAAGCAGTTGTCCATTCGATTTCTTTATACAAACTCTAATCTTCTTGCTTGTAATAACTCCATTGAGCATTGTTGAGCTACCTGTGCAGTAGATTTCTTGTTTATTTACATTGCGAATATGAGGATTGATAGCTTCTTTTACTTCTTTTGAGATGCCTTTTACATTATCAGCAAACAGGCGAACTTCAGAGTTTATATTAATAAGGTTACCTGACGTGCTTTTTCCAAGTTTTAAAATGGAGGGCCCCTCTAACACAACATCTTTTTCATCCTCAAATAAAAGTCCTTGAGCAAAAGATGATAGTGAAATAAGAAAAGTTAAAATAAGCACTTTCATGTTGTCCTTTTGAGCATATGTACAAATTTTGAACATTAATGCTTCTTTAGTAAGTATTATTCTTTAGTTATACCCACTATCAAGCAACTTCGGTGCCAAGTAGGGAGAGTTAAGCTCCAAAGACCTTAAACAATCCAAGCGTTGATAGATTCCAAGGAAGTTCATCATTAAAGAGCATTCTTTTGACCTCATTTATAGGAATTTTTTTTACTTCTAAAATAGAATCTTCTCCATCGGGATTTGGAAGCTTTGAAGGAGACAGGTCTTTGGCTAAAAAGTAATAGAAGTGGCTATTAATTGTCCCAGTTGATCTATGAAGCATGAGTTCTTGAAGACTGTCTGCTTTGAATCCGGCCTCTTCTTGAAGCTCTCTATTTGCAGTTTCAATAGGAGATTCTCCCTTATCTATATGGCCTGTAACCAGCTTTAGTCTCGTATTAGGACTTTCATGTGGTCTTTTTTCTACAATAAAAATTATTTCATCGTTATCTGTTATAGGAATCACTACAAGGCTATCAGGCAGATAAACCATCTCCCAGGTTTGATTATTGATTTGTTTTTCACAAACCTTGATAAAATTGCCTTTATATTTTACTTCTTCCACTGGATATCCTTTTTGAGTATAATAAAGCACATGGAACCAATTAGACTAGCGATATTACCTTTAAACGATGCTAAAAGCCTCCAGGATGACTTAAAATCTGAGGGAGTAGAATTAGTATTAAACCATAACGAAAAGACCTGTACTCGAGGCTGCTCTGTCACAGTTGAAGTTCTTGGATACGAAAAAGATATAGAAATTATTTCTAAAAAATATCAACAAAACTATCAAAAGCTAACTGAGGGTCATGAGGTTAATTGGGAAGCTGCGAATTCCGTGTTTGATCCAAACGCTGAAAAAGCAATTTGTCCAGCATGTAGCTTTGAGTTTTCGACTGATAAGTCTGAGTGCCCAGATTGTGGTCTTGTTATTTAACAACACTCTTTAGATAATCATTAACTATTGATTGCTCAATTCTTCCTCTTATATAAGAGGGAACAGTAACCCTTACAACCAAGTCTATTTTATCAACATCTGTAATCTTCATACTAACTCTCGGATGAATTTTGGGCATATCAAGTTGTCTTCGATTTGTAAGTTTTGAAAAATGTCTCGTTGCTTGATCAAC
>CAKZJW010000008.1 GCA_937120495.1 uncultured Oligoflexia bacterium | reverse complement strand
ACTCTCGGATGAATTTTGGGCATATCAAGTTGTCTTCGATTTGTAAGTTTTGAAAAATGTCTCGTTGCTTGATCAACGTGTTCTTTTGCATTCTTAATAGCTGCTTTTAAGAGCTCTTCTTTGTGTTGTTCCCAGTTTGAATCTTTTTTGATTGGAACAATAAAGACGTGGAGAACATAGTCAGTTGAAAAAGTTTCGTTAATAACATTTTTTGTTAAAAAGATACTATTTGGTATTGTAACAAAGCGACCAGTGTATTGATGAGTGTAATCCTTTGGCCCAACTTCCATTAGTTGTGTTGAAAGAAAGCCAAACTCAACAACATCACCTCGTATTAAATCAACCTCTATTCTATCTCCGACACTAAAAGGACGAGCTATAGCTTTATAGAAACCACCACCGATACAAAGAAGAAATTCTTTTGATACGATAGCTATAGCTGCAGCAACAGCTGTAAAGGGTAGGATAACCGAGTATATCTCTCCAGACCAAATTAAAAGAGCAGAAAGAATTAATGAAAGGGTAAAGAATCCTCGAAAGTTACTTGTAAGTCGTCTTTTATGATCTATAGCAAAATTTGATTTTTTTACCCAACGACTAAATATTAAATAAGTTATTGCAAGAATCAAAGCAATAGCTAAAAAGGTAATAACATCTTTGTGATTTAATAATTGATTTATATCCATAGAAGTATTCTAGTTAAGCCTTTTGCATTTGAAAAGACTTAACTATTTTCTTGTTCTGAGAAGAAACTAAGAGGCTGTCTAACAGCAACTCGTCCGCCACCTTTTGGCTTTGGAAAATCAATGATGCTAAGAACTTTACCCATACAATCAATCCCACCTCTAGAGAACCTATTATCCTTAGCTTTAACTTTAATGTCTGTAACTCGACCTGAACCTGATATTGTGAAGTTTAAATCAACAATACCTTTAATATCTTCGGAGTTATTGGCAAGCTCTTCCTGATAACAATGTCTAAACTGTGGAAGATATCTTTGTAGAATTTTTCTAAGCAGCTCTGGATCCATACTTCCAAGAACTACAGTCTTCGTTTGAATATATGATGTGTCTCTTCCAGACTTAGAAGAGAGGCCTCGGGCTCCCATACTAGCTTGTGCTCCAGCTAAGTCAGAGCCTAGGTTACCAACCTTAGATGATGCTGTTCCCGTAACCTGAGTATTTAAACTCCCAGTAACGGCAGAGCTTGATGAAGCCGATGCAACACTTCTAGATTTAGTTTTTGCAACAGATTTTGAGTTTGAAAATAAGCTTTTAACATTACTTGCCATCTTGAATTGATATGCTTTAACTGGTGCTTTCGCCTTTTTAGTAGGCTTTGTCGGTGACTTTTTAGGTGCAGCTTTGGCAACTTTTTTAACAGGTTTTGCTTTCGCTTTAGACTTTTGACCGGCTTTATTTCTCGAAACCTTTTTATCAGGTTGTTTCGTAGACTTATGTCCTGTGTTCTTTACTTTATCTGTAGGATTCGTTGAAGCGAGCTTCTTGCCATCAACTTTCGTATTGGTCGGTTTTTTATAAATTATAGATAGCTTTTTCTTTGGCTTTGGTATTTCAAAATCAACGAGTAAAAGAAGAAGAAGAGGAAGCATGATACTTGCGAAAATCTTCGATGATTCTTTAAAGAATTCTTTTTCTCTAACAATTTGAGGAATATTTATTAAGTGTCTTGGGACATTAGAAATTTCAATAAATACTTGGTACGTACCTTTCGTTAGAATAATAACTGTTGATTCATCATCTAAACTCAAGCTACTTTTCGATAAAGTAAATCCTGTTAATTCATTAACAGTAATTTGCCCATTACTTAGGCTAAGAAGACTTTCAGAGTCTTTTTCGAGGCCTTCCACAAGTATTGACTTATTACCAGGCTCTTTTGTCGCTGTAATTGAATCAAGCGAAAGAGGAAGATAAAATTGATCTAAAATATTTCCAGTTGTTAGTGTCGTAACCTGAATACACTTATCATAATTTTTCTTTTCTAATTCAAAACTCTCTTCAAGTTCTTCTGGTTGTATATAATCTGCGATAGAAATATTTTTTACTGCAATTTCTGTGAGAGGCATAAATGCAGATTCATCAAAAATAATATCACAGTACTCATTATCTATTAAAACTTCAGATTCACTTGCTGCCCTTGGAACATATACATTTTGTTCGCTTTGAAGTTGTGTAAGCTGGGTATCAAGTTCTTTGAATTCAGAAGCTTGTTCGTCACTAAATACAGTATAGTGAATATCTCCAATTGTAATTGAGTCATCAATATTTAGAGGTGTCACTGAAGTAATACGGCTACCATTTATAAAAATACCGTTAGTACTATTAAGGTCCATTATTAACATCATTCCGTCACTATCTGATTCAATAAGCGCATGGTAGTGAGAAATAGAAGAGCTATCAATTTGAATATCACAGTTTTGTGCGGAACCAATTAGCAATTTAGATTGATTAATATCAACCGAGGCTAAACTTTGATCTGCAGGAATTAAACTTATGCTATTTTTTTTCATTGTCAATTCTCTTAAGGATTTTCGTTTGAGTAATAGAGTAGTATGAACTTGATCTTTCTGCGTTATTTAAAGTAACTTCTGCTTTTTTGTATCGACCATCCATAACATATGCCATAGCAAGGTTTGTTGCATAATTATCTTTAGCTAAAAACTTCTGTGGAAGCTGAGTATAATACCATATTGACCTTTTATATTTACCTGTCATCAAATTCAAATGGCCAAGACTAGCTGTGAAATCTATATCTTTAGGTGCTTTTTTATAAAGCTTAGTTAAAATTGTTTTTGCCTTTGAATAATGCCCAAAGCGTAAAAGAATCTTTGCCATATTATATTTGGGAGTCAAAAGCTTTGAGTTTAATTTCATAGACTCTTTAAATGAAGCCATTGCTTCATGATCTTTATTTAATAAATTAAAATATAAACCCAAATTATTTTTTATAATTGCATTCATCTTTTTATTTTTTCCCGCAGTTTTAAGTGCTAAATCATAATAAAATTTTGCTTTTGGTAATTCCTCTTTAAGAAGGTAGCAGGTAGCGATTTTGTTCCAATATTTTGGGTTATTTTGCTTGCTATCAAGAGTCGTTTTGAATTTATTTAATGCCTGATTGTACATACCTTTATGACACATTGCAATGTCTTTTTTGCCATTTTTTATAGACTCTAACCTATTGTTATTATAGCGTTTTAGAGACTCAAATCGCAGACCATCCATTTCTCCAACAGCGATGGTAACTCTCTGTGACTTATGGGCACAACCTATAGAAAAAAGTATAACTAATAAGCTTATATATTTCATTTTATTCTCCAAGATCTAGTGTTGAAAGCATCATTCCTGCAGGAGCTCTTGTGTCTCCAATTTGTAGAACTTCAAATCCTAGGTGAGTTCTTTTCTGTCTGTGAGAAAGTATATTATTCTTTTGGATAAATCGATTGGCCTGTTTTTTATACTGCACTTCTTGTTCTTTTACTTGAGAGCTCAGAGTAATCATTTGTGATTTAAATTGCTTTTGAAAATTAGCGTCTTTAACAGGAACTTCAATTGTTTCAATCTCTTTTGCAAAGTTATCAATAAAGCTCGCAATTAAATCATAAGTTAAAATTGAAATTTCGGGGTGTGCAAGAGCAAGAACCTTATCTCCCTGTGCTAGTAGGGGCTTTATTGATGTTAATCTTGTCATTAATTTATTGTTAAATTTTTGTGGAATAAACTTTTTCCCAACCTTTACAGTTCCTTTAGAGTGTTTCTTTATGCTTTTTGCAAAGTTTCTGTACTTTGCATAGCTTCTTTTAAACAAAGAGCATGAATCACACTTCAAACTTCTAACTTTTTGTGAATATAAGATTTGTTTTCTTTTATTCTTCCCAAAGTATTTCCAGTATAAAGTTTCAAAATAAGCGCCAAGCTTATCACTAAAGTTTTCCTTTACTGAATTTCTAGAGGCGAACTGAACAAGATCAGATTCATTGTTCATATTGTAGAAGTGAGTCAAAATGTATTCATCTAACCAAAGAGTTTTTTCTTTGGTACATTTTTTATAAGTTCTATAAGTATGCATCGACTTCGTTACATAATCATTTGCTAGGTCATACACAATAGCTTTATTCAATGAATTTAAATTTTTCTTAGAGTCACCATTGCAAAAAACTTGAAGAACGATTTTTTGAATATTCGCAGCATTTAAAAAATCTTGAAGAAGTGATGATCTTAAAGAAACTTTTTCTAAATATACTCTTCTGGCGATTTTTTCTTTTTTTGTGAAAAGTGGAAAAGACTTTTTAAACCACTTCACGCCTGAAGCAGAATCGTACATGTCGATATAGATTATTCCCATATTGAATGCAGCATCAGCACGTACTGATTTGGGGTATTGAGCTTTATAAAAAATACTTTTATAACCAGCAAGGGCATCTTGTTGCTTTCCTTGCTCTTTTAAACTTTGATACTTGTTAAAAAGTATATCGGCTAGAATTTTTTCAGTCTTTTTCGTTTCTTTAAAAGTAAAAGATAAATATCCTTTGTACATTAAGTTTACTTTTTTTGCGATTAAATTAATCTCTTTCTTTTTAATGAAATAATCGATCTGTTGATTGAATAGTCTTTGTTGTTCTTTAACTTTCTTTGGATAGTTTTTATTAAAAAGATCAATTGATGCTTGAGATTTCTTATATCTCTTAGAAAAAAGATATAGTGAGAATAGCTTTGGATAAATAAGTAAAGACTTCTTTGACCTTGGCCATAGTTGAATGTTTTTATTGTAGGCATATTCAAGTTCAATTTTTTGCTCATTAGTACTAAGTTTTGCGAGCTCTATACATGAAAATAATGAGTCCATGGCTTTTGCTGTTAAGTCGAGATCACTCTTTTTGTTCTGTTGAGTTTCAATTGAATTCTTGTAGTAATTAAGAGCTTTATTAAACTCTGCAACTGTATAAAGAGTTTCGGCTTGGTAGTATAAGTATTTAGCTTGGTTTTGAGTATCAAATCCAGAAAGTAGATCAAAATAACTAATGATTGTACCAAGCCTAGAGTGAGTGTAGACACCGTCTTCTTTGTTAAATTCATTTTTTAAAATTAATTGTTGTGCCCCAACTTCCTCAGCAATTTTATACGTTATCTCTTCTTTTTGAGCTGGGTTTAATTTTAGCTTGCTAAGTTTTACAGAGATATCATGCATCTTCTCTTTTTCATTGAATTGTTTATGAAAATCAAACTGAAACAATCTAAGGTCAGCTAGTTGCTCTACTTTATGTTTGGGATTAATATGTTTTTCTGTTAACGCTATTAACTCTTCTGCGTTAGCCTTGAACCCTTTGTCAGCAACTTTTTTAGTATATTTAAAAAGAGCTTCGTATTTATTTTTAACTTTACTTAGAATAAAATTCTTACCCCTTTCAACTTGTTTACCTAAAACATAAAAATTAACAAGCCCATCCATTATTTGAGATCTAAA
>CAKZJW010000007.1 GCA_937120495.1 uncultured Oligoflexia bacterium | reverse complement strand
AGCTTCGTATGCTGAATACAAAACTTTGGAATCATTTTTAAATTGTTTTTTTTGACTTTGTTCAAAATTGACTGATTTGCGTATCGAGATGTCACAAGTACCGAGTTTGAGTAAATGCCAAGATCACTAATTAAGTCCAGTCCATTAATATCATCATCGACAAATTCATAATCAACAAGATAAAGGTTTTCACTATTATGCACTATCATGGACCATGACTTAAATTTATTAGGGTCTTCAAAATAAAGTAAACTTGATTCATCAAGACCTAACTCTCTAAACCTTGATACCCAAAGATTATAAATAGAAACCTCATCATCTACGATAATAATATTTTGATTAAAAAGATTAAGCTCGCTTGTAAACCAAGATGGAGCTGAAGAACAAGGTAGAGAAATAGTTATTGTTGTTCCATAATTACTTGAACTAAGAGCTACTTTTCCATTATTCTCATCTACAAAAGATTTTACATAACTCAGACCGAGCCCTGATCCATCTTCTTTGCCTTTTGTATATCCTTCCTCGAAAATTTTCTCTTGTGAAGCCTTATTAACCCCTTTACCATTATCAACGAGAGCATACTGCACTTGAATAGTAGAAGCTTCTGCTTCATAAGCATTATTTAACATATTTGATAAAGATCTAGTAAGAGCAGATAAATTTACTTTTAAGAATAGTGCGTGGTTAGTTGAGTTATTGTCCAGTATCAAAGTTGCGGGACTTTTGATATTCTCATATCTTTTTTCTGATACGATATCCTGTAAGACCTCGCTTACAAGATAGCTTTCTCCTTCAAGGCCCTTACTCTTTTTAGTACTGAGATTATTATTGATATCCTCTAGTCTTCTAAAAGCCGTCAAACCAATTTTTCTATCCTGGTCAGGAATATACTTATCAATAGAGCTGATATAAAAACCAAGTGCTGATAAAGGAGATCTAACGTCATGAGCGATTTGAGAATTGTTCTTAATAAGTGTTTCTTTTGCAAACGCTGCATTTAAAGCACTCTTATCAGATTTTTCCTTCTGTTCTCTTAAAGTTTTAAATTTTTCTCCAGTTAAAACCACAAACATAAAAATACTTATGATTGATCCCATCTGAAGCATATAGTTGGTGAGATTGCCGGCCTTCAGTGGGGCAATGTTGATTTGAAGAATAGAAGAATGTTCATAAAGAATACTTGTATTTGGTGTATGTCTAATAAGACTTTTTTGGAATTGAAACCGTTTCCAAAAAATAAAGAACCAAGGGCCTGTTACATTACTGATGAAATCATGGAGATATTAAATAGGAGAAAAGCTTTTAAACTCCCCGATAATGATTTTGTTTTTCATGTAGAAGGCAATCCACTCAACTACTGCACAATACAGGTTAACTATCGCGGCGCACAGAGAAAATCAGGGATACCCTACTCTGGCACGCATATCCTAAGACATGGGATGGCCAAGTTAGCTCGTAAAGTTGGAGGTGGTTTAGACGCCGTTATGGCCATGACAGGGCACAAAGATATCAAACTTGCTGATCATTACTCAAAATGTGATGAAGATGATCAAAAAGAAATTGCTGAGACTGTTATGAAACATATTCGTAGTCAACAAGTGCCAATTCAAGATGAAAATGTTATCTCCCTTTTTGGAAGAAAACGAAAAGTTAATTAAGCGGGTGAGCCTCAGGTGAGCCTGGGTGAGCTTATACCAATTTAAGCAAAAATCAATTAATAATAACAAGAGGTTAGAACGATATGCCTGAACTACCCGAAGTCGAAACAATTAAAAATCAACTAAACCTTGTAACTCCTTTTACAATTAAAAGCTTCGCCCGCTCAAACGTGAGCGACTCAATCATTCATACAAAGATCGATAAATTAAAAGGCAAAATCATTTTAGAAGTTCAAAGAAAAGGAAAGATGTTAAATTTTCTTCTCTCTGACAACAGACATATACTCTCCCATCTTGGGATGACTGGTGGGTGGAGAATATCTAAAGAAAAAGTTATTGAGAAACACACACACTTGCAGTTAACTGGTGAATGTGATGGTGAGAAAATATATATCGCCTACGTAGATCCAAGACGCTTTGGCCATATGTATCTCTACAATAAAAAGGATGCTCAAAATAAGCTAAACGAACTTGGAGAGGATTTAAAAAGTCCTGACTTTACCTACTCCTATTTCAAAGAAAAAGTTTTAAAATATCCAGAGCGATTTATAAAAGTCACACTTCTTGATCAATCTCTATTTGCAGGAACTGGAAATTATATCGCAAATGAAATATGTGCCAGAGCATTCGTTCTTCCTCATAGGAAAGTAAAGTCACTCAAAGAAAGTGAAATCAAGAAACTATACAAATCAGTATTTATCGTGATTGACGGAGCGACTGAAACAGGAGGTACAACCTTTGCTGGTGGTTATGCAGATACCACAGGAAGTGTTGGAGGTGGCGTAAACCATCTTGTGGTCTTCTATCAAAAGATTTGTCAGATGTGTAGAAGAAATGAAGTTAAAAAGATAACACTTGGACAGCGTGGTACTTACTACTGTCCAAAGTGTCAAAACTAAGAATTAAAATATTAATTAAACTATAAGCCTTGAAATAACTCGCATGCTCTACAATCCATATAGACATCTTCACAAGTTTTAACACTTCTACGGATTGAAAATCCATGTCTTCTTTTTAAAACATAACAATTATTGTTAATATTTCTACAACTCTTAGCTGCAAGGCGAGGTCTATGATAAGTAGAAACATCTGTAAAACAATTATTTGAAACGTTATGACAACCTTTTTTAGATACTTTTATAGAACTTCCTTTTTTTCTAAACTCCATATAACAAGTATTAGAAACATCTCTACAGAAGTTTACTGATGCACGCCTACTGTTATCTAAGCCTTGCATTTCTTGAAAGCAAAAGCTCGATACATCAACAGGACAGGTTTGAGCAAATGATAATGTTGTAAATGTGATAAATAAAAAAATTGTTTTCATAAAATCCCCTAAGAATGAATTGATAAGGGTATATATAATATTATGAATATAAAAGCTGTTTTAAATTAGGAAACAAAAATAAACTATTACTCACCATCTCTATCAAGCACCACTGGAAAGAGGTTTAGGTCAGCTTGATACAAGATAGTTTTTCCTTTAGAGCTAGAGTCATTCTGCTTCCCAAGATCTACAATCCAATTACGTAACTCAAGAAGTTTTATCTCTACTTGTTTTACTTGTATATCTGTAAGCTCTACAAAACCAGAATTACAAGTACCAAGCCCCTGAGGTTTCTTACAGTATTCTGAGTAGTTTATACCGAAATCAGAATGTAAAATGGAAGCTTTTAATTCAACATCAGACTCTAATAATTCATTCTTTATACTTACAACCCCTAAATCACTCTGAAAAACATTAGAATTCTTAAGAGCATCTAAAGCAGATTCTATTTCCTCAACATCAAAGTCTAATAGATATATTAGATCTTTAATTTTTGAAGTCTCTGGAATATAGCCTAGCCATTTAACGAGTTTGATAATATATACTTTTAATATGTCTGAAGTATATTGTTCAGTAGTAAATTTTCGATCCTGATAGCGAATAGAATATATATCCTCAACAAACTCTCCATTTCCGGTCTTAGTAGAAAACTGTTCTCTACTAAGAAGATAAAACATTCTATCAACTTCCAGACTAGTAAAATTACTGAATCGGCAAAATTCTAAAAGGCGTTTTACACTAAGCCCCTTACGTCCTTTTGCAAGGTTTGCACAAAGACTTAGAGGCCATTTTATCTCATCAGCAAATTTTCTATGGGTAAATACTGAGTTTTCGTTGTTAATCTCAAGAAAAGTATCAAAGAACTCTAAAAGACTAGAACACTTAAAAGGATTTGGGATATTAATTTTTTTACATTCTTTATATATATCTTTCATTTCAACTGTCAGAGTGTCAGAAATAATTATTTTAAATTTGGTCTAGTGATATAAAGAATACCATTTGTTCCTGAAACAACTACAGTTCCTGAATCAAAGTATGGAAATGTTGACCATACACCGTTAAATTCAGCATCATTCATTGTAGGCTCTGTATCTAAGAACCCAGCTTCAGTAAGAATTCCATTTTTAATTTGTGAAAGATCCAGGATTCTCAACCCTGCATTATAGTTTGCTTGGTAAACATAATTACCTTTAACATACATATTGTGATCAATGGACTTTGTCTTGTGTTCATAAACCGCAAAGTTTTTAGGGTTACTTAAATCTGTAAAATCCCAAATAAACGTCTTTGTATTAACACCAAATTTTTGCTCATCAAGTTCATCACCTAAAAGAAAATATTTATGATCCTCAGTTAACCATCCTTGGTGAGTATACTTTACTCCATCATAGCTAGCTGCTGAGATTTGATAAGGCTTATTCTTATCCGTTACATCAACAATATTAACTGTGTCTTCATTAGATGAAATACAAATTTCTTTTCCAACAAAATTCATATCTGGCCCGCTATAAACCACACACTGAACGTCATGCGTATAAGCATCACCATGCTTTGTAGGAATTTCATATACACCGCGACCAATACAGTTAACAAATTTTGGATTTTCAGGATTTTGAATATTAATTATGTGAAGACCGCCATCACATGTACTCGTTCCCACAGCGTAAGCAAACCCCGTATCCTCGTTGATGAAAACATTATGGGCATTTCCAAAATCTCTATAGGACTTATCTTCTTTAAGTTTTACAACCTTCTTACCATCAAGACTTCTTAGTCTATGAAGATTAAAGATTTGCATTCCGTGATTCCATGCTTCACTAACAATATAAGCATAGTTCTTATAAATCTTGATATCTCTCCAAGTTGACTTCGTCGTTCTCGTTTTAACATCTGCCAGGTGAATTGGCTTTGAAGGATCTGTAACATCTACAAAGGCTGTTTTTGAATCTAGCCCCATAATAGCGTACTCTTTATTAGTGGTTGGATCTGTCCATCCCCAAATATCATTTCCCTTTCTAGCTTTTACGGCGCCGGCTTTAAGGTCCAGTGAACCAAGAAGCGGTACATTTTTAGAATTTGTAACTGTAACTTGTGAGAATGCATTCAAAGATGACACTACAAGTAATAACGACAATAATTTGATCATAAATTAACTCCATTTAATTTTTTACTAGTTTCTCTTTTGTCTGGCTTGTCTGTAAAGGAATGAAAGATCTTGTAAGAAAACTAGATAGTACATTTCATAAATTATAGATAGAATAACTCGGTTATAATAAACTTGGAGAAAAAATTGAAACTAGCTATTCTTTTATTATTAGTATCTATAATGAGCTTTGCAAACTCTGTTGATTTTAAGTCTCACTTCTTTGCAAATGGAAAAGAGATTGAGGGCATGGATCACATAATGATTATGCCAAACACACCTACTCTTATTGAAGTCTACTTTTCAGATCCAAGAACGAATGAAGTTTATAAAGAATTTAAAGTTATGCATGGAAAGTACATGCATATGATCGTATCCAATAAAGACCTAAGTGTTTTTAAGCATATCCATCCCTACTTTGATCCTATCACTGGAAGATTCTCAATTACACTTAATCTGCCCTACGCTGATCCAGATAATCAAGATACATCTAGTGCCCTAGTAAAACCTGGTATGTATATGATAATGACTGATGTTATTGTTAAAGGCGTTGGTATGAGAATGGATCACGCTATGGCCATGGTTAAAGGACAAAATTCTCAAGTTCAACTTCAAGCTGATTTTGAAACAAATGGCACAATTGAGAAATTTTTCTATAGAGATAATGAATCAATTCCAACTTATAAAGCCATCTTTAATAAGAAAATAATTAATGGCTGTTCTGGGAATATAGTAAAGTTTGAAATAGAGATGTTTAAATATGAAGGCGATCAATATGTAGAGATGCTTGATTTTAAACCGTGGCTAAGTGAAGCCGCTCATGCTGTTTGGCTAAGTGAAGGGTACATGAATCACATGCATCACAATATGCCGTTTGCTCATATGCACTCTCCATTTTTTATGGATGATGATAATGACGATTCAAACGATGTGGTAAAGGATAATGTTTTGAGATTTAATTTTCACGATAAAAAGAAAATGCTTCATGGACTTCAAAAGATGTGGATTCAATTCAAACACCTTGATAAAATTATGAAAATCCCTTTTGTATTTTTATACGAGCCGCAAAAACCAAGAGGCTGTTAAGCAAACTAAACTCTTCTATAACAATACGCTGTCCAGGCAAGAGAGTTATTCTCCCCTTTTTCCATAGATAGTACTTCTTCTTTTTTAAATTTTGATTCATCAAATTTTGGGAAATAAACTTGTCCCTCCTCATGATAATCAACTTCTGTTAAATAAATCTTATCCACAAGATCAACTGAATCAGTATAAATCTGACCGCCCCCACAAATAAAAGCCTCGCTCTCACCTTGATCCTTACAAAACTCTAAGGCTTCTTCAATTGAGTGCTTAATCACACAACCTTCGGCTTGGTATTCTTTATTTCTTGTCACAATTATATTTGTTCGTCCAGGAAGAGCGCGACCTTGGGCCTCAAAGTTTTTTCGTCCTGTAATAATATGGTGACCCAGAGTTGTTTTTTTAAAGTAATCCCACTCAAAGGGAAGTCTCCACATCATTTTATTATCTTTACCGATAACACGATTTTTTCCCATCGCTGCAATCATTGAAATAATCATACCGCAACTTTTCCTTTAATATGTGGATGCGCTTCATAGCCCACAAGCTCAAAATCTTCAAACTTAAAGTCATCGATATTTTTTACTTCTGGATTAATTTTTAAAGTTGGTAGAGTCATGGGCTCTCTACTCATTTGAAGCTCACATTGCTCCATATGATTTGAGTAAATATGAGCGTCACCTAATGTGTGAACGAACTCTCCAGGTTTAAGGCCCGTCACTTGAGCAACCATCATTGTTAAAAGAGCGTAGCTTGCAATATTAAAAGGCACTCCTAAAAATATATCCGCACTTCTTTGATAGAGCTGACAAGAGAGTTTTCCATCCGCTACATAAAACTGAAAAAACATATGACAAGGAGGTAGGGCCATATGTTCAAGCTCTCCAACATTCCAAGCGTTGACAATCAATCTTCTTGAATTTGGATTCGTTTTAATTTGGTCAATTACATTTTTTATCTGATCGTGAGTTTTTCCATCAGCACCTTTCCATGATCTCCACTGTACTCCATAAACTGGACCCAGGTCACCAGATTCATCTGCCCACTCATCCCAGATTCTTACCTTATGCTCTTTTAGATAGTTGATATTCCCAGAACCTTGTAAAAACCACAAAAGCTCGTGAATGATTGATTTCATATGACATTTTTTAGTCGTAACCATTGGGAATGAACTCCCAAGATCAAAGCGCATCTGATGTCCAAAAACAGATTTAATTCCCGTTCCCGTGCGATCGTCTTTTATACTTCCTGTATCGTAAGCCCTTTTCATTAATTCTAAGTACTGTTTCATAAATTCTCTCGATTCTCTCTATTGTGTGTAACTATATCTAATGATAAATTATCAGATACAAACTGTTAATAAAAAAAGGAATTGACGCATGTCTAATCGCGTTTTAACTGGTCTTCAAAAACTAATCAACACTCCAGATCTTCAAGATAAGTATAAAGGCAATATTGGGATTCTTTGTCACTCAGCCAGTATTGATAACGATTATAATCACGCTCTAGTGAAGTTTATTGAGATGTTTGGAGATAGAGTAAAGAAAGTTTTTGGACCCCAGCACGGCTTCGTTACAGACGTTCAAGACAATATGATAGAAACCGATCATTTCACTCACCCATATTTTAAATTACCCATCTATTCTTTATACTCTGAGACTAGAATCCCAACAGATGAGATGCTCGAAGGAATTGATCATCTTTTTATAGATCTTCAAGATGTGGGAACAAGAATTTATACCTATATCTACACAATGACTTATGCTCTTGAGGCCTGTGCCAATAAAAATATAGAGGTTATTATTCTTGATAGGCCTAATCCAATAAACGCCAAAGATATAGAAGGCAATATACTAGATACAAAGTTTGCTTCATTTGTAGGACGTCACCCAATACCAGTAAGACACGCTCTTACGATCGCTGAAGTTGCAATTATGCATCAAAAGTTTTGGGCAAAAGATAAATGTAATCTCGATATTATAAAGATGGAAAACTATAATCGCTCAATGAGCTTTGAAGACACAAAACTTCCTTGGGTTATGCCAAGTCCAAATCTTCCAACGGTTGAGGGCTGCTATACTTTTGTAGGAACAGTTTTGTTCGAGGGAACAAATATTTCCGAAGGCCGTGGAACAACACGAGCTCTAGAGATTGTAGGTCATCCTGACATCAACCCATGGGATTTTGAAAAAAAGCTCAATAAAAGATTTTCTGAATTGAATCTTAAAGGTTTCATTTTAAGAGCAATTAACTTTCAGCCAACTTTTCAAAAGCACGCCAAAGTAAATTGTGGTGGTTTTCAAATCCATGTTACAGATAGAGAGAAATTTAAGCCTTGGCGAGTTTGCCAAATTCTTTGCCAAGAAATTTATAATGAAATTGGCGCCTCTTTTAAATATAAAGAAGATGCATATGAGTATGGCGATGGATTAAACCCACTAGATATGATTAATGGAACAGATAAACTCCGAAGCTGGCTAGAGAACAATGGAAGCTATGAACAGCTTGAGCAAATCGAATCCCATGGCCAAAAAATCTATCTTGAGCAAAGAAAAGAGTCTCTAATATACTGAAATAACACAATACCTATGTATTTACCTCAGCTTTATTAATTAAAAGCCGATAAGTTTCCTGTTAAAGGAAGTTATGCATAAAATTGTCATTTTATTTTTAATCACTTTTGTTGCCAGTGCAAAAGAATGGAAAAAAATCTCTCCAATTGAGAGTTGCCCTGAAGTTGTATTAGAGTATCAAAAATATAGAAAAAAATTCAAAGTAAGACTTCCAAAAACTGATTTCATAAATTTTTATATAGAAACAAGTTTGCGAGATCTAAATGATCTATCAAAATTAACTGAATACCTTGAGATGGCCAAAGCTGACTTTTGTCCAGACAGAGTGTATGAACAATCAAGCCAACAGTGCCAAGAAGAAAAAGAAGATTACTCTAAAGACTTTGTAGATCTATTTAAAGAAATCACAAGTATAGTTAACAAAGACAAAAACGGCATCTGCGGAAATCTTCTTCCATTTTTTAAATTACAAGATCAAATATCCCAACTTACAGAAAATGATTTTATAAAAGCGAAAAAGACACGTAACCTTCTTGGAAAATTCATGAAGCTATTCACTGATAGTCAAAGTGATAAGTTAATTGATCACTTCTATGCTTGTGGAGGCAAGAGAGGCTCCGCCGACTTTATAAGAAATATTATTTTATTAGAAGCTGATGCCGCTTGTATTGCTCCAAAACCTAAAGGTGCACTATCTTGGGATCAAGCAACAGAGATAGCAGTATCAGTTGCCTCTGAATACAAAGGCTCTGGAATAATAAAAATTAATAATAAGCAAAGCGAGATAACTAAAAAGGCTGTTCTAAAATTTGCTGACAAAATAACATTTGATCAAGTTGAAGGTTTGATGGATTCATTTTTTGAAGGTACAAAACCTCAACGAAAACAACAAATGAAAGACTTCATTAAAGGCTTAGACTCTTATAAAGGGCTGCAAGATACAAAGTCTAAAGACATTGCTTCATACGTGAATTATACCTATGCTGTTGATACACCTTTAGAAATTGGTGAGAAGGCAATTCCTTTTATTATAAAGAAAACTTTTGAATCTCGACTTCCAAGTTCTTGGTCATCAAAAGATAAAGATTTATTTATTACAAATATTCTAACTAAAAAAGCCACTCAAACTTATCAAAGTTGCATCGCTGACGAAAAAGAATACGTTGGGGACAATATAGAATTTACCTCAGATGATGAAAAGCTTAAATTTAGAAAGAAATTAAAAGAAAACTTCTGTCTCAAGAACCCAGATCAATGTTCTGACAATAAATGCCAGGGCACGGTAAATATGCTCTCTGATACCAAAACAACTGATACTCAAAAGGTTCAAGGCTGTATTATAAAAGGGATAACCCTGGGTATAAAGCCTTTAATCAGAGCAAGTTTAAATGATCAGAAAGATAAACTAAAAAGCCTTCTAACTCTTAGTGACGAAATGGTTACCCATTATACTAATGAGTCCTGGGATACAATGCTAAGTTGTATCAATAAACAAGTTAAGGATGAATTTCAAAGCAGCGAAGCTGTAGATATATTGTCTCAGCAAAAGTGGTTTGAAAAAATAAATACACAAGAATATGAAAAGTACGTAATGAATTGTTCTGAGCTTGTTGAAAAAGAAGCGACTGAGAAAATTATTACCCAAGTACTTGTAACAAATGAATCCTTAGTTGAGGCTTTTCACACACCTCCTTACAAGACAGATCAATTTGGTCATCAAACAAGTGCATCACTAGAAGCCAAAGCTTTTGAAATTAAAAATTCTTCTCTTGTACCCTGTATGGAAAAGCAAAAGAAGCTAGGCATGAAAGATCCTGTATTATGCTCTGCAAGTATTCAGTTAAAAGCTGCAACTGAAGTAATTGAAAAGCTTTTAAAAGATAAAAATATAAACAATGATCCAACACTTAGCCTCGAAGTTAAAGATTTTAGAGCGTGCGCTCTAGATGCTCTACTTGGCTCTATAGATAACTTAGGGAATGAAAGCTCTAGCACTCCTATTAATACTTCTAAACAAGCTGAAAAGTACCTCGATACAAACCCACATTTTTATAATTGTGTTAAAGAATCTATTGGAGATTTTAGTTATCAAGTCGCTGGGATGGAATTCAAAGATATTTATGAACAAAACAAAGATAAAGTAAAAAATAGAAAATACTTAGCATCCATGGGTCCAATAGTTCAAAGAGAGATACGTGAATGTTTTAATAAGGAAATAGAAAAACGAGCTAGTTACTGGTCAAACTTTCTAGAGTTTAATGAAAAGAAAGGACTAAGTATTGTTGAAAATCTATGTAAAGATAAAACAACGGCCTCAGTGTTATCAAAAGTTGTTGTAAAAGAAGCAATTTCACAGCTCTCTCCACTTGTAGAAGATGGATTCCTAGAGAGTAAAAATCAAATTTACGACACTCTCGCAGAATATGCAATAAAACTTAAAAAAGAGAAGAATATACAGGTACCCAGCTCTGTTTCTCCTTCAAGAAAAACCCATTATATAATTCAGCAATATTTAAATGCTCATATAAAAAGTGGTAAAGGTATTGATAGCTTCTTAAAAACATTAACTCCTGAATTAGAAAATTTAACGATATCAAAAGTTCATAAAAATTTAATATCGAAAGTTTCTGATACAAGTTTTACAAATAGTTTTAATAAAAGTTGTCTGCTTAACTTATACAAAGCACTAGAGAGAACAAAGGAATCAGAGTCTAAAAGTTCAACACCTATAACAATGAGCAAGCTAGCCACTCTTTTAAAATCTGCTTTAAATTATTCAAAGAAACTTGGCCAGAGCAAACATACAATAGCCATGAATTCATTAAAAAATGAATGTCAAAATTTTAAAACAATTAAAACTCAAAAAGAATTATACAAGACAAGCTTTTATAAAATGATTATAAAAGGTGAAGTTTATAATGAGTTCAGTAAAAAATTTACTGATGGAATAATTCAGAACCTAAAAGATAAAGAAGAGTCTCTTACAAATCCACATATTACTATCAAAAAGCAATACACAAAAAAAATGCTCAAGGAAACAAAGGCTTTATTAGAAAAACACACATCAGCACCTATGATTGAAAAATCTTTATTTAGTGATTCTGAAATAACAGATTTTGTATCAACAAATTTAGATGCTATTCTTTCTAAAGACCAAAATATAACGGACATATTAACTAATAAATTACTTAAAAAGACTTTTAAAGATAAAGGTGATCATTCTTTTTCTGATCAATTCACAAAGATTCAAGTTATCGGAAATCTAGGGATAAGTGGAATTGATCAAACTTTTGATCAAGCGAAAAAAGGACAAAGTTATCTTTGGGGAGCGATATCAGTAGGTAAAAAAGCAGGTGCATCGGCAGCTAAAACATTTTTCAAAAACACAGAAAATATTGAAGCGATTGTTGACTGGGAAAAGATTCCCCTATCAAAAAGAAAAATTTTATCTGAATCAATATTAAATGATGCTGTTTTAGAAGCGACAAATAAAAGAGAGATCCCTACAAATGTAAAAAAATTAAATCTTGATAAACTACAAAAAGATATAGATTCATCTGTCGATAGAGTCACAAATGGATATCAAAACTATGAAAAGAATATAAAGGCTGAATCTGA
This sequence comes from uncultured Oligoflexia bacterium, assembly GCA_937120495.1. Taxonomy (GTDB): domain Bacteria; phylum Bdellovibrionota; class Bacteriovoracia; order Bacteriovoracales; family Bacteriovoracaceae; genus CAKZJW01. The sequence continues at coordinate 19,325 of CAKZJW010000007.1, read as the reverse complement.
AAAGCTTGCAAAGAAATTTTTTAGTCTTTACCCACATACAAGAAGAGCTATAAAACCAAATGACTTAGTTGCTCATTTTTCCAAGACGATAAAGAAAACCCATATGGATCGAAATGTTACAGGGATGCTCTTAAGTCATAAGTACAGTGGTAACAAAACTATAGAAGACAAAATTACGGACAAAGTGACTGAGCTTGGAAGTGATATTTGGTGGAATGGAACTGCTGAACAAAAGGCTGCAAGAAACAAAAGAAAGATACAAAGACTAAAAACATATAGAAGAGAGAATCCACTACTATAAGCAAAAAAAAGCCCTCATAAAGAGGGCCTTTTATTATTTAAACTATTTATACTGTTTAATTTCACCAGCTTTTAACTTCTTTTTATAATCAGTTAAAATTGCCTTTACCTTAGGTAGTAAGATAAAACATGCAATCATATTGGGTATTGCAAGTAATCCATAAACTCCATCTGAAATATTTAGTACAACTGGAAGATTCGCAATCGCTCCTAAAAACACAAATACACAGAATATAAATTTATAAGGCTTAATTCCTTTTTCACCAAAGATATAAGTAACACCCTGCTCTCCATAATAAGACCAAGAGATTAATGTAGAGAAAGCGAACATTGTTACAGTAATTGTAACAATCCATGTTCCAACAGATCCCATTGCCGTAGAGAAAGCTGCTGCTGTAAGCTCAACGCCTGCTGCAGAACTTGTCATCCATACATCAGAACTTAAAATTGCAAGAGCCGTAATTGTACAAACGACAATTGTATCAATAAATGGTTCTAAAAGAGCAACGATCCCCTCTTGAACTGGAGTTGATTTTGCTGCTGAATGGGCCATAGCTGCTGATCCCATACCTGCTTCAGATGAGAATGTTGCACGACGAATACCTTGAATGATTACTTCTTTAACAACAACACCTGAGAATGCTCCGGCTGCTGCTGTTCCAGAAAATGCACTTTCAAAAATCATTGAAAACATTGCTGGTACATTATCAATATTATACATAACAACAAAAAGAGCTCCACCAACATAAAGAACTACCATGGCAGGAACTAACTTCTCAGTAACCTGAGCAATTCTTTTAATACCACCGATTAAAACAACGAATGCTAATGCTGCAAAAATTAATCCTGAAATCCAAGGAGCAAGTCCTGTAGAAGTATGAATAATTGAAGCCATCTGATTTGATTGGAACATATTCCCAGCACCAAAAGATGAAAGAATCGTAAATAAAGCATAAGCCCAACCTAAAAATGCAAAGTTCTTAGAAAGTGCATTCTTAATAACGTACATTGGACCACCATGAGTATGTCCCTCTTCAGTTACATCTCTATATTGCATTGAAAGTGTAACCTCAGTAAATTTTGTCGTCATACCAATAAAGCCTGCAACCCATAACCAAAATACGGCACCTGGACCACCAGCAGCAACTGCAACAGCAACCCCAGCAATATTACCTAAACCAACTGTCGCTGAAAGAGCAGTAGCTAATGCTTGAAAGTGAGATATCTCACCTTTATCATCAGGGTTATCATATTTTCCGCGTACAATATCAATTGCATGCTTAAAAAGAGTTAACTGAGGAAAGCCAAAGTATAAAGTAAATACTATACCAGCTCCCACTAATAAACCTACCAGAGGTAGACCCCAAACCATTCCAACAAATTGACCAGTTACGGTTTCCAATGTTTTTAACATTCCTTCCATAAAATTTTTCCTTATGTGTGTTTACAAAAAAAAGCCGCGCTTAAAGCACGGCTAAAATATCTTATCTATATAGTCTAGATTACTTAAAAAGTGATGGCAATGGTATAGGTGTAATTAAGCTAGGATTAAAATTAAATTTTTCTTCCTCAACTAGTACATCTGCAACATTTACATTCGAAGACTGAATTGCATCCTGAACATTCATTGTTAAACTTAGTTTTGCAGCATGAACTGCTCTGTTTAAGTTTACAATACCATTTGTTTTAACTTTCGCTTTTAAGAATGCTTTCTTATCAACAGTTCCAAGAATAATTGCTTTAATCTCTTTTGGAGATAAGTTTTTATTTGAATCTTTAATCTGTCCTGCAATTCTTGCTACATAAGGAGAAGCTTGTGAAGTTCCACTCACCTTTAGATACTCGTTACCTGGAATTTGAGAGTGAATAAGCATACCTGGAGCAGCTACATCAACCATCTTTTGTCCATAGTTAGAGAATGGTGCAATGAAATTATACTTATACGTCGCTGCAACAGAAATAACATTGTCAGCTTGAATATTTGTTGGACTCGTTGGAATCTCATCATTATTTAGACCTGAGTTACCTGCAGCAAAAACAAATAAAGTATTTGGGTTATTCTTAATAGCTTCAGTACCAAAATCAATTAATTTATTCATCATAAATTTTGCAGCTGCAACTGATTGCTCCTCAGTTGGTTTTTTAAAGTAAACAACTCTATAAACAACATCAGTTAGCCTTCTTACTTGATCAGTACCTGTTCCAAATGAACCGTTTGCAATATCAGCTTTATTGTCATGAACATAGTTAAATGCCTCATCCATTAAAGTCATTTGAACTTTTGCAAGTTCAGTAAGTAGTTTTTGAAGAATCTTTTCACGTCCACCAGCATCTAAGTTTTTATAGCTAGCTTTTGAACCTGGAAGTTTAACTTCAGTTGGAATAAGTTTTACAGTAAGAATTTTTGCATCACTTACACCATTTACAGTAATACCTGCTACGTGAGTTCCGTGAACAAAATTTCCAAACTTACCCATTTCCTTGATAAATTCAGGGTCAGCTCTTTTTTCCTTTACCCAAGCAATTTCCTCTTCAGTCGCTTGACCTAAGAAAGACTTACCTTGAATATCGAAAAATTTATGAGGGTCTTTAGAAAATGTACCAAGATAGCTTCTATCAATAACTAAGTTGTTCTGCTCAGCTACATTCCATCCGTATACGTCATCAGGATATCCGTTTCCATCATCATCTCTACCGTTATCGGCAACTTCAGATGGGTTCATCCAAATTTTATTGTGAAAGTCCACATGCTCAACATCTGTACCACTATCAATGATAGCTATAGTTGCAGCATTGGCCATTAAACTTGTTGCTAAAAGTGTTCCAAACACTAATTTTTTCATAATATCATCCTTGATTGAATTTTGTTCTATTAGTCTAGTTGTGAAAAATCCTTGTGAGAACTAAAAGTTTCTTACAATTGACCATTAATTTAGGGACTTTCAACTCTCCAGATATTTTTATCTACATCTTGGAACTCAAAGGAATTTGATGATGCTGTTTTAATCTTAGATTTGAGCTCAAACTTATAATAAGCAAGCTCAACCTTATTCTTAAGGTTTTCTAGTTCTATTTTTGACTCGATTTTTAGTACAAATAAAGGCTGAGTGAGCTTCGTTTTATATTCTTCACTTAAAATAAATTGTATATTAGCGATAGCTAAATAATTCCGACTATTGTCATCCGCATTAATTTCTGCATCAAAAACAAAAGACAAGAAACTAAAAGCTAGTGCTCTATTTTTGGTAGGAATAAAAATTTTTGATAAACTTATTTGCATAAGCTTCTATTATTAAAAAATTCTATTGATATTTAAAGCACTTTCTATTGAAGAAGATTCGTGCACGCGTAAAAGAATTTCTCTATTCAAGTTCTTGTTAATTAATTTATGAAAAAGAATGGCTTGCATCTGGTCCATAATAACTTGGTTCTCCACTTTTTTAGGATCCAGTGATTTTGGAAAACGCAAAAATGATTTACGACTTACACCATAAACGATTGGTATCTCTTGTGGTATTTTATTTAAAAATGAATTAAAGCCTGCAAGTAAAATATGATTTTGCTCTCTACTTTTTGAAAATCCAAAACAAGGATCAATATATACTTTTCTATTAAATGGTTTTAATAGAGCAAGACCCATTGTCATATAATTAAAAAAGTCATCAAGAAACAAATCTTGTTCAGAGCTTTCTTTTATAGCAAAATCCATATGACTAGAGCTCTCATCTCTTTTAGTTACAAGGTTATGAGAAAAAATATAATCAAACTCTAAAGCAGTATCAGAAAGGAGATGAGAAAGATCATCATCAATACAACCTGATACATCATTAAAAACGATATTGGTTTTTGGCCAGTATTTCTTTATAAAAAGATAAACCTCATAAAAGATCTCTGGCTTGTAGGTATCAATTGATAAAGTAGTTTTTGGATCTTTAGATCTCGCGACAAAAGGAAATAAAACCTTTTCGAAGCGTTCTAGTTCTTGAATCTGAGAGATCTTTGAATTAAAAGGCGCTGTACTTTCTGCGCCAATATCAATCCAATTTGCCCATGTGTTTAGTTTATTAAATTGATTAGAAAAACTGGATTCAGTTAAATATTTATTACCATCGCTAAAAGAATCGGGAGTGATATTAATCACTCCCATAGACTTTACATTATTCATTTATGCGGGAGAAAGTTTAGGGTCTAGATCCGGTTGATTCGAATCAGTAGTCTCTTCTGTTTTATCGTCTTCTTTTTTAACTGTAGTCTCTTCACCAATAGTTGGAAGACCAATATCAGTTCCGGCCATGATTTCATCAATCTGACTACCATCAAGAGTTTCCCAAACAATTAGTGCCTCAGAGATTGTATAAAGCATATCTTTATTATCTTGAAGAATCTGTTTTGCTACTTCGTAATTACTTCTAATAATCTTAGAAACTTCTTCATCAATTAAACGAGATGTTTCTTCAGAGTAAGAAGAGTTATCTGCACCTTGTCCATAACCAAAAGGAGTTGATGGATTGTTAGTAAAGTTAACAGTTCCTAACGTCTCACTCATCCCCCAGTTACAAACCATTCGTCTTGCCATCTGAGTTGCTCTTTCGATATCGTTCGCAGCACCTGCAGTAAAGTCACCAAAGACTAATTCTTCAGCAAGGCGACCACCAAGCATCATAGCGATCTCATTGTTTGCGCGTTTTTTAGAAATACTGATTCTATCTTCATTTGGTAAAGAAACCGTAACACCTAGTGCTCCACCTCTTGGAATAATAGAAACCTTATGAATAGGATCACAAGTTGGAAGTTTTAAACCAACAAGAGCATGTCCAATTTCATGGAAGGCCGTATTTTTTTTCTCTTCATCAGAGATAACCATAGATTTCCGAGCAACACCCATAAGGACTTTATCTTTAGCATTTTCGAAATCAATTGTTTCAAGTTTTGATTTATTTTCACGAGCCGCAAGTAGCGCTGCTTCGTTAACAAGGTTTGCAAGGTCTGCACCAGTAAATCCTGGTGTTCCTTTTGCAATCACTTCTAAGTTTACATCTTCAGAAATTGGAGTCTTTTTCGTGTGAACTTTTAAAATCCCAAGTCTTCCGCGAACATCTGGTCTACCAACAGTTACACGTCTATCAAAACGACCTGGTCTTAAAAGAGCAGGATCTAGAACATCAACTCTGTTTGTTGCGGCCATAATAATAACGCCCTCATTAGACTCAAATCCGTCCATCTCAACAAGCATTTGGTTTAGTGTTTGCTCTCTTTCGTCGTGACCACCACCGGTACCACCACCTCTGTGGCGTCCAACAGCATCGATCTCATCGATGAAGATTATACATGGTGCATTTTTCTTACCTTGTTCAAATAAGTCACGTACACGACTGGCACCAACACCAACAAACATCTCAACAAAGTCAGAACCTGAAATTGAGAAGAAAGGAACTCCGGCCTCACCTGCTACTGCACGAGCAAGTAAAGTCTTACCAGTACCTGGAGGACCTATAAGAAGAACACCCTTAGGGATCTTACCACCAAGTTTTGTATATTTTCTTGGGTCTTTTAAAAAGTCTACAACCTCAACTAATTCCTCTTTTGCTTCTTCAACACCAGAGACATCAGTAAACATTACTTTCTTATCGTTCTCATTGAGCATTTTTGCTTTAGACTTTCCAAAGCTCATCGCCTTACCGCCACCTGATTGAAGTTGGCGCAAGAAGAAAAAGAAAATTACAAAAAGAAGTATCATTGGGAACCAATTGATAAACAATGTACTTAAGAAACTTTGTTTCTCTTCTTTTTTATAATTTGGAATGATTCCTTTAGTTCTTAAAATCTTAAAAGTTTCATCACCAGTATTACCTGTCAGTTCAAAATGCTTACCTTGTTCATAACCATCAACAAACTTACCTTGAATAGTATTTGTTCCTTGGAAAGTAACTTCTTGAACTCGGTCTTGTTCAACTGAATTAATAAACTCAGAATAATTAATTGATTTAGCAATTGGAGCTTTTTTATCAAAAACTTTTGCAATAAATGCAAAGGCTAAAATCACGACAATCCATAATGCGAGTGTCTTTTGTTGTTTTTTCATTCTTTATCCTTAAGTCTAACAACTTTATAACCCAATAATATTAAAGGCATTCAGCTGTATGTGCAAGCTAGTAATTAAAGTGAAAGATGTAACTTTTTGTATCTGTTTTTGGGCTTAGACCACTGTGATAAAAGCTTTAGAGCGCTTATATGATGATCTTTTGAGTCGATAAGCTCTTGAGAAAGATCTCGGTTATATGGGAAGAGTTTTTTATTTCTAGAAAAGTCTTTTACTTGTTTATTCTGTTCAAGTTTTACCCAGTGCGGAAATTTCGTGATATTTTTTAACTCTGTGCAAAGAAGTTTTTTGAATTCGGAAAGTGATAGATTTTTATATTTTTTTAAATCTGTATTTAAACTATATGTCTCTTTAGTTAGAAAAATACAATTGAAAGAAACATATGCGTAAATTCCCTTTGTTAAAACAAGGGGCCCTGACTTGTAGTTTTTCATGGCTTCTTTAATCTTAAGAATCTGAGTTGAAAGAGAACCACGAGAATTAGGATTAATCTTTTTCATGGCTTTAACAATTAAATATTCAAAGCCACTTGGGTTTAGTCTTTCATTCAATGTATAGATTAAAGCTGAATTGTTTTTATATACTACTTGATAGTTTGCACTTTTTATTAAGTGGCACTTTAACTTTTTAGCTAAATCATTATGAGCGTGTACATAATGCTTTAAATATTTTGGATACTTCTTTTTAATACTAGGAATAACTTCATTTCGAAGAAAGTTTCTTTCATATTTATTTTCATTGTTAGTTGGGTCTTCAATAAATTCAACACTCGCCTCTTTTGCATACCTTCGAATTTGTTCTTTTGTAAGACACATTAAAGGACGGACTATGTTTTTGTTCTTTAGAGGAATACCAAGGCTTGAATTGTAATTTGAAGAACGAAATTTTTGCATGAGAGACCACTCGAATGAATCATCAATATGATGGCCCAGACAAATCGTTCTATCTGAAAAGTTTTTATAGTGTTTATATCTTTGTTCACGGGCTGCATGTTCAAAGTTGGATTTAGGTAAATTTTCTAATTTGATATTCTCGCAAGAGATCCCTAGTTGCCGAGCTTTCTTATTAACAAAGTCTTGCTCTGAATCTTGGCCGATTCTTGTTGAATGGTTAAAATGAATTAAGTTCAGCTTGTCGGAATATCCGCAACTAAAAAGCAAATCTACAAGCACCATCGAGTCCACACCACCTGAGGCCGAGACAAGAATCTTTTTTTCATTTAGAAGCGAATACTCCTGAATAAAGTTTTTAAAATGTCTTTGAACCCTTCTAACAAAGGCGATATCTTTTGATTGCATAGTTAAGAGTATCTTAAAAAAATAAAGATTAAGTGTATACAACTTATTGACATTACTACCATGCCCCATTAATATACACAGGTTTCGATTTTCAATGTGGTGGGGTAGCTCAGTTGGTTAGAGCACCGGATTCATATCCCGGGGGTCGGCAGTTCAAATCTGCCTCTCACTACCATTAATTTCAATAACTTACCTACAATCAATATCCTAAATTCACTAAAAAATCCAAAATGTGTGTTACATGTGTGTTACCAGAAATTTTGACGTTTTTTAGGAAAGAAAATTCGGTAACACATGTGTTACCGAATACTAAATTTAAGCTATTTTAAAGTTACTTGCTACGTAATCCAACGATGATCCTAATAGGTGAATATACTTCATTGTTGTGGTTATCTCTTTGTGGCCAGCTATATACTGAATTGTCTTCATGTTAATACCACTATCAACCATGTGGGTTAAAGCTGTATGTCTAAGGTCATGAAAACGAATTTCTCTAACTTTCGACCCAGATACATCATTAAGGAATTGACGACTTCTAAAGTTGTTATGATTTATTGCATTTCCAGATTTATTCCTAAAAACTAAATCATTAGCTTCTTCTCCGTCTAAATACTCACTAAACAATTTTTTTAAAGAATCATTTAAGGGAACTCGTCTGTTGTCTTTTCCTTTTGTTTCTTTAAAGGTTTTAGAGGCTTTACAAAACTGTCTTGAAATATGGATATGCCCTCTAGTCCATTTAAAATCCTTAACTTTGAGTCCCCAAATTTCTCCTGCTCTTAACCCTGTGTTCAAAGCTAAAAGATAGACAAGATATTTCCAATTATCGTCTTTTCTTAAATATTTATTCTCACAATATTTAAGAAAATTAGATGCTTCAGATCGCTCCCAAAATGAAATACCTTCTCTTACTTCTTTGATTAATTTAAAACCACTAGACGGATTACTAAAAATTCTTTTATGAGAGAAGGAGTAATTCATAATCGAAGTGATGGAGCTTATCCATCGATTAACAGTTGCTACAGAGAGTCCGTTTTTAAGAAGATTGTTTCTAATTTTAGAAAGTAGTGCATGATCAAACCGGAGAATAGGATAGTGCCCATAGTTTTCGTAAAGCTTGTTTAGAATACCTTCTACTCTCAAAAGATGGCCTACAGATATCTCTGGACCTCTAGTTTTTAACCAGTACTCTCCTTCAGAAAAAAGAGTTAATTTATCCTCTTTGCTACTTGCCTCCTCTTTCTTCTTCAAAGGAGTTTTTAAGTACTCTTTAATAAATTCATCTGCATCGACCTTCCTATCGAATCTTTTCCGAATTCTTTTAGAGCCACGTCCGTTGAGGTAAAACATTACCTCCCAGCGTGTCGAGTTTTTAAGTTTAAGTTTCTTCGCTTTCATAGTCACTCCTTATTGAGGATGAATGAATCCAGATTCTTAAAACTTCAGTTCTTATATATAGAAGTCTATTTAGTTTAAAAAATAGACCACTAGGTATATTTTTCGTCTTAGACCTATATTTCCAATCATAAATTGTTGATACAGAAAGACCAAGCAACTCCGCTGCTTGGATAGGTCTTATTATATCGGGTATATTGTCAAAGAGCGTGCCTCCCATACTTCGAGAGCCTTTATTATTATACATATTAATGTCTGAGTTGTAATTAGGATTTATGACCAATTCCATTCCTATATATTTGAAAATCCAATCAGTGTTGCATATATCTCTTCATACTTTTTCAACTCTCCTTCAGGTGTTGGAAACTCTTTCAACAACTTACGGCCCTGCACAAAAACTTGTTTCCCTTTAGTCAGATATTGAGAACACAGTTCTGCCTGCTTTCCCCAAACTACTACCTTATGCCACACGGTCTTTTGATTTTCTTCATCAGTTGTTGCTACTGATAGATGACAGACAGGTGCTTGTTTAGTTGTGTATCTAAGCTCTGGCTCTTTTCCTAAACGTCCTAAAAATAACTCTTTATTTGTTATATCCATGTTCAATCTCCTTAGTTGATATTTAGTTTTTTTACTAGGAATTCCCCTAGTTTAAGATTCGTTGAATTCTTCTGGTTGTACTCATCTAAAGTTCTTTGTACTTTTTCCATCTCACTCAAGGATGATTCTTTTAGTTTATCAATGTCTTTTTCAACTAGCTTGCTAAAGCCTAAAAGCATAACCTCCTTAAATGTTACTATCCCTCCATAGTCTTTATCATTTGTCTTCTCTAAGATATTAAAAAGCTTCTCTCTAATCTTTTTATCCCTAGATAGATCTATATAAAATTTTGTCTGCTCTCTATTTATCTCAATAACCCTTTTTTCATTTTTTGGTTTTCTTCCCCTCTTCTTTAACTTTTTATCTTTAATTTCTAATTCACTTACTTCCATTCTTAATCCTCCATACTTTCTTATTTAATTCTTTCTCGCCCCGGCTAAATTCTTAAACTAATTATTTACTAGTCCTAAATTGACCTCCATCTCGAATATTCGTAGAGAGAGGGAGGTCAATTTAGGACGTTTGTAAATGTTGGTTTTTGTTCAGTTAATTTCTCGGGGCGAGAATTCACTACAACAGTTGACGACTCACTTTGTGACATTGCTTTCTCACCTAAGATTGATGTGAATTTAACCCTCTTACCTTTATATATGCATATTGATTTCTCTAGATTGATATCAGTTGGTTGCATATCAGGATTTAGAATCAATACAGACTTTTGAATGATAGAGCTATCTAGTTCATTGATGTACCTACTATATGTCTTGCTGATCCTTTCAGAGTTTGTCACAAAAAGTACAAAGTCATATAAAGCTGAGTCTCTGTATTCCTCTAATTTAGACACCACACGAGTCTTTGATTTTTGCGTTAATTCAACTTCCAGAGCAATCTTAAGTTCTTCATCTCCACTTAAAGCATAGATCATTCCATCTGGTTCAATTCTTGATTCAAATTGAGGATAACAAGTTACATCAGTTACTTTAGAGAACTTTAATGTCTCGACAAGAATCTCAGATAACAAAAGATCGTGTAAAAAGATATCCTGACTAGGTTCTAATTTATTAACCCCTTGAGTGTATTTAAATCCAAGCTCTGTTAGGTACAAATACTTCTTGTTATGAGAATATCTTTTATGTTTAATTAATTGCATTTGTTCAAGTTTTCTAATTTTCCTTTTAAAGCTCTCATACGCACATCCCTTAAAAGTTAAATTATATAAATTTCGAAGACTAATAATCTTCCACTTGCCTATGATTTCTAAAATGTCTGTATAATAAACGTAATTAGCTATCAAATTCACTCCTCCTAATTAATTCTTTTCTTTTTGGTGACGACTGTTTGTTTTGAATTGGTGTTGGCTCTTTATTTATAAGTTTAAGGTTTTTAAGAACTACAAGAGGATCTATGTATTTAACGTTAACAAGATCAACTTTAAATGGATTTTGTCTCATCAGGATACACTGTCCAGTCTTTAAAGATTTAATGATGCTTGAGTGAACAATTAACTCCTCTACCTTTCTTTGTGATCCTTGTGCTTGCTCTTCGCCATCATCTATTCTTATAGTTTGCTTTAGTGACTCCATTGTTCCAATTGATTCTGATAACATCGAAGCACTATCCTTCATTCGTTGCCTCATGATGAACCAATTAGATGTATTCTCAAAGATTTGTTGAGTTAGATCTGGACAAACTTTACTAATGTCATTGGGAGATTGCATTGCAACTGTGACCTCAAGCTTTGCACCTCTACACTTATTAAGAATTTCAATAAACTCATCTAGTACAATTGCACCTAATTCATCTATTTTCAGGCTCATTGGTTTCAAGTTTATAGCATCTGCTACTCCTGTTTTTTCATAAACATCATTTACAGAGGTTGCTATATCACCAAGAAGTATTTTTCCAACAGATCTTGCGATCTCAGGATACCCAAGAACAGATATTCCAATGTATGCATTAATATTCTTATCTCTCAGTTCTTTAAATGAAAGACCCTCTTCATGATTTAAAAGCTCTCCAAAATCTGATTTGTTGATATTCTCAAGTCTCGTTATTATCCCATCAACCTCAGATCTTTTAATTGAGATATGTTTTCTGAACTTTGAATCTGCAATTAAAAGTACTCTTTGATAGATTGTCTTTAGAGATATGAATTCATTCTCAGTTTTAAGTTCTTCTATTGACACTCTCAGAGCTTGATAACATTTAAGAGCATAGAACTCCTCTGACCACGTAAAAGACTTGTATATTCTGTCTGCTATCTGCGTTGTTGTTCCAGACTTAACAGGATTAATATAAAGTCTATTCTCTCCTTTATAGAAGTTTGAAAAGAGTTTGCACCTACTATCTGAATACAAACAAAGATTAACAAATTGCTCAAGGCCAGCTCTCGTTGACTTAGGATCAATATAGATCACAGATTTATTCCTTTGTAGATCCCCAAGTATTAATGAATCTATAAGTGATGTCTTTCCTGTTCCTGAAGCTCCAACGATTGCACTATGTGCTCTTGAGTCTATATCAGAAATATTGATATCCCTTCGATACGTCACAGAATATCCGAAAGAAGAATCTAGATTTGTTAATTTTTTACAATCAATGTCCTTTCTCTCAATTTTCTTTAGGATTTGCTTTTTCCTATCCTTAAATACAACTTCCATGAAAAGTAATTGAACTAGCTTAATGAGTCCCTCTATTAATTTTTCACAAAGAATTGTAACAAGCTCAAACACAGGAAGGAAGATATCCCCAAATGGATCTGAATGTTGTTGCTGCTTCTTCTTAGTTGTCATAAGCGTGCTCGTAAATTTCAAATGGTGGAATATAGTAGGTTTTTGACCCTTTATTAATATATCTCTCTTTTGCCTCATACTTTATGAGATATTGCTTCTTAACTTTTCCTTCGAGTTTCTTAGGCAGTTTTATCTTCGGAGATAGAAACTTCTCACTGGGTTTAAGGTTTGCTTCGATATTAATTCCATCAAGTCCAAGATCAACGGTATTTGGATCTTCATTTTTCATATCAAGCATTGGTTTGAGTTTTGAATTTCTTGGATCTTCCTTATACATTGCATATCCCGTAAGAGCTGCAACTCCAGCACCTATAAGTCCAAAAACAGCTGCGTTTGCTCCACGACTCTCTTCATCGGGAGATAAAGCCATCCCTCCAGCTGCCCCAACGATTGATCCTGCAAGAGAACTATAAACAACCGTCTTTTTCAAACTTGAACAGGAACTTAGGAAAAATATTATGGGTAATAAGTATTTCATAGACCTCCTAGATCTTTACTTCTTTATCAAAGTAGAGGATGACTTCTCTTCCTGAATTTAGAAGTGATACTTGAATATTCTCTTCTCCAGACTCTTTGATTTTTGAATTTACATTACTTGCAATTGACTCAAGACCTGAAAGGGCTGAATTCTTATTCGACTTTTGAGCAAATCTTCCATATGGAGTAACAAATGTGTCCTTTGATGCCTGAAGTACTCCTTGAAAGAAAGACGCAACACTTGAAGTTAGAAATTCTTTCTCTGATCCATCATAGTATTCATCAGAGACAATTCCATCCGCTCCATCTGTGTCCCAAAGCTCTCCTTCTATTTCATAGTCCTTGGTTGAATCAATTATTAGGTTACACTTTGCTAAAATTCTTTTTCCTCCACTTACTCCAATACATCTCACTTTTGCTTCTTCAAAATATTCATTCTCTACAAGTTTGATAATCATCTTTGATTGTTTTCTATTAGTGGCCAGAACTGAATTTTGAAGAATTCCTCTAATTCTAGTTAAAGGACGTACTTTATTTTCACTAGAGCTTACATTCATATTCTTTTGATTATTTAGAAGTAATTCATAAATCTGTTTATCTCTAGATGATAGTTCTGATAAAAGCTTATCTACTTTTGAAGTTCTATTTCGAGATTTTTTCCTTACACTCTTTTTCGTCTTAGATTCGAATGAATAGTTATAACTTCCACTACTAAGACTTAATCCAGCAAATGTATTTAATGAAAACATGAGTATTAAAATTTTCATCGCGTTACCCCCTTATAAAAGATAAGTTCCCCATTTCTATAAATTGGAGGACCTTTTGATATAAAGGACATTTTATCAACAACTTGATCATTGATTAATGCTGGGAATCCCTCTTTATTTACAAAATACATAGATCTTGGGCATTCAAATAATTGATAAGTTTTCGTTTCTTTAATGAGTTTAAATCTCTGACACTCTTTTGCATCTTGAATAACAATGTCTTTGTTAGAGAGTTTTTCATCATATTTTATTGAAAAATGATATCTATCTTTCTGGTGGTAAGTTATAAAATTTCTATCAATCCCCTTCTTTTTAGCCTCAAAAACAATACTTCTTTTTTTATTCAGCTCATAGATCTTAAAATCAGAAGACGTTCCTCCAATATAATCATAAATCTTTGAATCAAAATTGACTGAAGTCAGATGAGACATGGATAAAAAGATAGTTAATACCTGATCTTTAAAAATAAAATAATTCATATCTGATACCTCGAATCTACTTTTTTCTCTTTTACATCTAGAATTCGATAAAGATATTTGAATTTAGTATTCTTCTCAAGACTCACTAAATAGCGCCTGACTCCCTTTGAATCTTTCGTGAAGACATCGCACTCATACTTATTCACTTGTTTAATCAAGTGAATATAATCAACTTTAAAGAGTGAAGATTCTTTTGATAGATCTTTGAGAATTGTACCATTCAAAAGTTCGACTTTTGGATCATTATCAAAAAGTGATTGCATTCCATAAAGACAAGCCTCAAAGCTTGTGTACTTTTTATCCATATTCTTGTTTGCAATACTAGTTAGAATTGTTCCCATTATTAGGTTTATTCCTATCGTTGCGATACATACTACGAGGATTGGTCGTTTTAAACTCTTTATCGATTCTGCTATGTTTTGATATTCTTGCATTATTTGTCCTTTCTCTTTTTTTGGTTTGATTATTATTATTTTCTTTTTGAGCGCTGCTTCTCTTAACTTCAACTTCTCTTTTTGAAGCCTTAGACTGGCTCGGAACACTTTGTTTTTGATTTGAACTTATTTGTTCTATTGGAACCTCTTTACTAGTTTTAGCTACTGCATGACTTGGCCTTGTAGAACTATAACTCGTCTTATTTGTCGATCTAGGATTAATGTTTTTTGAATCAATTTTACGACTTGAATTATTTTTAAGAAGCTTCTTCTTTCCCCCATTGATCGTATTCTTAGCAAGTTCAAATGTTCCTTTTGCCCCAGCTTTTGCAAGTTGAGCTTTAGGCCCTAGTGGCGCTCCAATCAATACCTTTGAAGCTGTATCAGTAATATTCTTTGGAAGATTCATCGCGTAGTTTGCCCCGATACTAGCAATTATTCCCCCAGCGTGTGCCATACCTGATCCATTAACCATCATCATTGCTATCAGTGGAGTAAACGCGATAAACAAGGCCATAATAAACAAAAGTACTGTACCTGCCACTGATCCTCCTATTACTTGTCCTGTCACATACCCTCTATTTATTTCAGCTCCCAAAAGAGAGATTATAAAAACAAGAATATGAGGAACTACAAGGCACCAAATAAAACTTAGAATAGATCCACGAAGCACATTCCCCATTGTTGGAAACATGTACAAAAGACAGGGAATTCCAATTAAACCAAGTCCTAAATAGTAAACTAATGAGTAAACTGCCTTAATTAGGAAATAGCAAAGCTTTGCTATAAAAAAAACTCCAACAGTGAATCCATCATTTATAAAAGAATCAAACAGGTGATACTTTAAGAACTTAAACGTTCCAGAAACGATCGAATCATCTTTGTAAAAAATACTCTTATCAGGTGACTGACTATCCAAATACTTTCCACCATCAAGCATATCCATCAAAAGAATGTTAGACTGCTTTATAGATTGAAGCTTTGAATCAGCTGCATCGATAGATGCATAAATTGTTGCCTTATAAAAGAAAGTCACACTACAAAGAATCAGTATTGAAATCAGTGCTCTTCTACAGGCTCCAAGCCAATTAAGCCTATCAAAGTATTCCACAAGACATACAAATACGAACATACTTGGGATGAGACTTAGAAAAAATAACCTATAGTCTTCAATTAACCAATCTATGTCATAGCTTTGAATAAGAAGAAGATCTAAGATCGTATTTGAACTCATTTAATCTTCTCAACTTTTTCTTGAGTAGTATCTTTAACTCCTAACCATTTTTTGTAAAACTCCTCTCGTCTAAGTCTTTCTAGTGCTTCAGATTTTGAAAGAGCGATATTGTTCTTTTGATACTCAAGGTTATCTCTCCTAATCTTCGTAAGCATCTTAGTGCTCATAGCTGTATTCATGGCTGTATTTTGAACGTGTTTACTCATACTTCCCTCTTTTGAACTCATAAGCTCTTGGCTATGGGCTTCTTTTTCATCTTCAAGTGAATTAGTGACCTTCTCCCAATATCTTTTAGTGAAGTCCTCTGCTTCAAAGACATCTTTTGCTGCAAAATCTATATTTGACTTAAGTCCTGCAAGATTCATCTTTAATCTGAGCATAACCCCATTCAGTTCTCTAAGATCTTTAGGCTTGGCCTTACCAGCTTCAATAATGTCGTTTGCATGTTGTTCAATTCTTCTAGCTACAAAATATCTTCTCATTGCTAGAAAGTTATACTTATCCAGCTGTTCAGAAGTCTCTTTTGCCACTTCAAGAATTTTAAGTGTATTTGAAACAGTACTTGCTGTATTAGAGATTAATGTAACTAGGGCAGCAGTATCACCATCTGGAACAAAAAAAGTTGATGCTTTTACAGAGAGCACAAAAACGAATGGAATCAGACAACTAAAATACTTCATGGTGTAACCTCACGTAGTTATCAATTGATTCTCTAGTCGTTGAATAGTAACTCTTATGATCATCAATAAATTTAAATAACTGATTAGATTTTCCCGCTTCGGTGTGAAACAGCTCCTTTTCCAATGCAGAAAGATAAAGCCTAAGACTCTTTTTGTAGTAATTATCCTGAGTCTTTAAATAGAATTCAGAAAAGAGTCCTTTTTCATAAAGAAGCTCTTCTACCTTCTGATTATCAAATCTAGATGTCGATGGATCATCAATATACTCTTGAGGGAAATAGAGCTTAAAGAAGCTATTGTTAACAATTGAATTATACAGTTCTCCTACTTTTTTAAAATCCATAAGGCCTTGGCTTATTGCTACTAAGATCCCTCCTGTCTTTCTAATTGTTCTAAAGGATTCATCTAGATATTCACCATGAGCTTTTAAAAACTCCCACGCTTCATCAAAAACCATCAGCCTGTCTTTTTTTCCAAGTTGATTGAAATACTCAATCACGTAAAGGATTACTGGAGCAACTAAATTTTTCGGATACGTCTCAAAGTCAATATAAAGTAGGTCTTCTATTTTTAAAGGCTCATCATGAATAAAATCTTTTGCGCTTTCAAAATAAAATGAGATCCCAGAGAACTCCTCTTCGATATATTGAAGTAGATCAAAAAAATGAATTGAAGTGTTTTTATCTAAAAAGTTCTTAATTCTCTTTAAAAGTTTTCCTCTTTCGAGTTTTTTAAATTTCTCTGTATCTGTAAATGATAAAATAAAAACCAAAAGGAAGTCTGCATTTCTAAAGTGCATAGGGTTTACCCCTGAAGTCAGCTCTATTCCACCATGATACAAACAAAGCTTCTTATAAGATCCTCCCTTATCAATAATTACAGCTGGTACACTCTTCTCTATTAGGTGATGTGCTAGATAATTCACAAGTACTGACTTTCCCCCACCACTTGCTCCAGAAACAAGTATATTTCTATTCTTGAATATCGAAGAAAGTGGATTGAAATGTATCTGCCTATTCCTATTATCAAAGAAGATAAGTCCATCATCCATAAGAAAACTTTTATCAATAGGTATAAGTCTAGACAGATGTGATGTCTTATTAGGAAGAGATCGATACTTAAACTTTGGCTTAACTCCAGGAATCAAATTTGAAAATATTATTCCAACACCTGACTTAAACCTTTTAAGACTGTGTCCTTCAATAAAGAGTTCAATTCCTTGAAGTTTACAGCTTTGAATTATCTCTATCGTCTTCTCATTAACTTCTTCTAGAGAATTCCCATCAACTAGAATATATAGCTCGAAATCAAAGATTGATTCTTGATTGTAAGTAAGATCCTCAATAAGCTCTTCAGCTTGATTATACGCCCCTTCACTTTCAATCTCTCTTTTTTTCTTGTTTAAATTTTCTTGATGAGATTTCCGTACTCGCTCCAAGTCTCGAAGAGAGTTCAGATTAGAGTTTTTCTTTATATCTAAAACATAATTAATCTCACTAGGAATCGGGCTCTGTGAGATTTCAGACAAACCAATATCTTTAACACTTAAGATTCTTCTATATTTTCCATTAAATGCAATATAATCATCATAGATTCCAATATCAGAATAAAGATCATTTCCAAAAAAGAAGCTGTCCAACAAGTTATGATCAGGACTGTTTTTTATTCCAAATATAGAAGTTAGTTCATCTTCAGATTGAATATAATTCTCATCGTTAAACTTATAAAACCTTAAACAACTTCCCTCATTCATATTATTAAGAGTTAGCTCAATATTGGAGTAAATAGAATCAATTTCACTACCAGTTTTCTGAGATAGATCACAAGGCTCTAGCTTACTCACAAAAGAAATATTTCCATTTATATCAATAAATCTATTTTTATTAACCTCTACTAGAGGAAAAGCGACTTTACTCATCTCATCCTCCCTAACTCTTGATACCAAGTAAGTTCATTTGACCTTGATGTATGAATAAAACCTTTAGCTAGTCGAGCTGTGACGAATTTAAATACCAAAAGGTTTAAAGTTATAATTAACAAGCTCGTGATTCCTCCGAGTTTTAAAGGTGACAGGCAAAAGAAGACTCCGCCTACTACCATTAAATCCTGTCGATTTAGGGTCGCAAAGATTCTGGCCTTCTTATTTAGAAGGCTTGGATATTTTACAATTTTCATTTTCAATCCTTAGCTAAAAGTTTGTTGAACTACTTTCAAGACATCAGCACCAACAGCAATACAAATAGTTATTCCAAATACTGATGCAGCCTTTTTTTGATAGTCCTGCTGGTTGAAGTAAGCCATAATCAAGTAAAAAATAAGTGACGCTCCAGCAACAGCGTAAGCAAGTGGAACAAGGTAGGTACTTGTAATTGTCTCAAATCCATTTTTTAGCTTTGAGAAGGCATAGACTTGATCTTTTGGTATCATTATCATTACAGTAACAAGCACCATAAATTTTATTAATGTTTTTATATCGATATTAATATTTAGAGTTTTCATAATTTCCTTAATTTAAATAATTAGTAATTGTTGAGACAATATCAAAAGACACGCCTGAAAAAGCTCTTTTCAATGTACTTTTTTGTATTCGATAACCCGATGGAGTTCTCCACGTCCAACCTTTATAGTTTGTTATTTCATCAAATTTCCATGAATCAAGAGCGTATGGAAGTTTTAGTCTCTCAGCATTCCACATCCAATAATTGTTACAATTCATCTGCCAATCTCTAAATGAAGCATTATCACATCTATCAAGTCTTATTCCTTCAT
>CAKZJW010000006.1 GCA_937120495.1 uncultured Oligoflexia bacterium | reverse complement strand
CCAATTAGGTTCATATTAGAATAATCACCATTAAGATTTTTCTCTAACAACGTCTTAAGCTTTGCATCTTTAGCTGCATTACTTGGCCCAAGCCAAGGATGATCAAAACTTTTTGCCGCTAAGATATCGGGTTTCGTTCTTGATCTTTCAAAGCCTTTCTTTAGTTTTTCAATCGTATCAAATTCATTAATTGATTTAAAATATCCCATATTTTCAGAAACGGGGTTTACTCCAGCAAAGAAACTCTCTTGTGGAACACTAATAGATGTTTGCATAGAACCGACACCAAGAGATTCATTCACTGACTTCATAGCTGTCTTCCATTCAGTATAACTATCAAAAGGTCCAATTCTTATTTCAAAGTTTCCTGAATCAAGAAGAAACGAATGTGGAAGATAGTCATATGGATCATCATCAATTTTTACAAAGAATCCTTCATTTCTATAGTCTGGAAAAAGGTCATCTTGTTTTTTATGGATATAGTTAATTTTTTCTTCGTGAGTTAACTTAAGCCACTTTTTCTTACCCATAGATACTTTCTTAGGATCTGGCATATATTTACTCAAAAGTTTTTCTGCATCTTTCATTGTAAACTCAGACTCAAATCCATATTGAAAATGAGACTTACCAACAGAGTCTGTCGATACATGCTTTGGAAGCTTTCTTACACCGTAGAGACCCAAACAGTTTGCTTGAGCAATACTTTGAAACAAAAATAAGGTTATTAAAATTCTTATAATCATAATAAGCGTATCGGTATTTTGAAGCTAAAGCTTGAGTCTTTTGATTACTGAGAATTAAGAGAATCTTAATTAAAAAAGGTGGTAAACTTCTTCCATTTCTTGATAGAGTTTCGACATCTTTTCAGCTATTTGCGGATGATTCACGTCTTTTTGCTCAAACACAAATCGCTCTGGCCCAAATTCTTTTGCCATAAGCTTTGTTTGCCAAATATTATCTCTTGGAATATTTAGATCAGATCGAAATTTAAACTCTTCAATTATTTTAGGGTCTATAAAGTCTTGAATTGAATTAAAGTATTGATCATTATAGATTTTTTTCCCGCTTTCTAAACGTGTATAACCTCGAACAACATAATCGATATAAACGACATCACACTCAAAGGCTTCAAAAAGATAATTGATAGCTCGAAGTGGAATAATATCCCCACAAGTGGCGATATCAAAGTCTACCCTATAAGTACAAATTCCACCTGGATCAGAAGCATCGGGATAAGTGTGAGAAGTTAGATGTGATTTTGTCAGGTGAGCAGAATATCCGTTTCCCGAATTTGAAACCTCTTCCCACTTTCCACCTTGTGCATCACTCATTAGTGTCATAGTACTCGCCCCAACTGGGTCGTAGTCCATTTTTGATTCACTAATAATATCGGACTCAATAATCTTACAAATGTTTCTTGAGATCTCTAGAATTTTTTCAGAAGAATACTTCTCATTAATCCAGTTTATATAATCTTCTTTTTCTTTATCACTAAAAGTGATGCAGAAATCATATAAATTAAAGCTCAAAATTTTCGTAAGATTATTAAATCCCGAAAGTTTTATTTTTTCTTGTGCTGTATACTTATTCACTAAAGAACCTAGAAAAGACCAAGCTTTGCTACAGTGTCTCTTTCAGTCTTAAGCTCTTCTAGAGTTGCATTAAATTTTGCAGTTCCAAAATCATTATGAGCAACATCTGTTACAACTTTAAGCTGTCCACCTTCAACTCTACATGGGTAAGAGAAAATTAATCCCTCATCCACATCATACTCTCCATTTGAAGCAAGACACATTGAGAAAGTCTCTCCAGCCGGTGTATCGTGAGTTAAATTATAAATTCCTTGAACGGCTGCATTTGCTGCACTTGCTGCACTTGAAGCACCACGGGCTTTAATAATTGCCGCGCCTCTTTTTTGAACAGTAGGAATAAAAGTTTCTTCAAACCATGCCTGATCGTTAATTACTTCCGCTGCACTTTTTCCATTAATTTTTGCATTATAAAAATCTGGATATTGAGTCGCTGAGTGATTTCCCCAGATCGTCATATTTGTAACTTCTGTAACATCAACTCCTGCTTTTTGAGCAAGTTGTGTTTTAGCTCTATTCTCATCTAAAGTAGTCATTGCGAAGAATCTATCTTTTGCAAGACCAGAAGCTTTCATCGCTATATAACAATTTGTATTACAAGGGTTACCAACAACAAAAAGTTTACAGTCATCTGCTCCGACTTTCGCCATAGACTTTCCAAGAGGTCCAAAGATTCCACCATTAACTTTTAATAGGTCTCCTCTTTCCATTCCATCTTTTCTTGGAACTGCACCAATTGCTACAATCCAGTTTGCATCTTTAAATGCAACATCCATACTATCTGAACATGTAATACTTTTTAAAAGAGGAAATGCACAATCATCTAATTCCATCTTTACACCCTCAAGTGCACCCATTGCCTGAGGCAACTCAAGAAGGTTTAGATCAACTTGTGTATCCGTTCCAAACATTTGTCCAGAAGCGATTCTAAATAAAATAGCGTATCCAATTTGTCCTGCAGGACCTGTAACAGCAACTCTGACTCTTTTTGTCATTTTACCCTCCAAGGTGATTTTAATTAGTTTTAACGTGTGAATTATACTCCCAGTAAATGAACATAGACAAATAAAAGTTTAACAGGGTATTATTGTCCTTTAAGATTAGGAGCAAAGTGTCATGACTGACCAACAAGAAAACAAAAAACCAAAGAATAATAGATATAAAAAAAATAATCGTTACAACAAAAACAAAAAAAGTGGACCTAAAGCCCAAGCTAGCGGTGAGCCCAAAAAAGCTGGCCCCAATGGTTCTCCCAATAAAAAAAGGCCTAATAATAGAAACAGAAGGCCCAAGACCTTAACTCCTGCAAGAGTTCTACAGAAATATGACAATCTACTAGAGCAGCACTTAATTGCTAGGAAAAAGTATGCTGAAGTGCATGCTAGAGTTTCAGGTAAGCAACTTCAAAAAGTTGTCGCAAATCTAGAAAAAACGAGAAAAGCTCTACACGAATATGAATCAACACTAAAAACTGATTGGCAAAAAGAAGTTATCAAAAAGAGATTAGATTTCTACCCAGAAGATCGTCAATTCTCTACTACGCATGAACTAGAGCCAGTTGGTGACGCTGTAGACTTTGAGGGTACATTTGAGGACCCACATCTTCTTGCATCTCAAAAAGCCACTTCATGGGCTTCAGACACTGAAGAGTCTGAAGGATCTATGGAAGACTACGAAAAGTATAAACAATCCGTTTAATTTTATTTTTTAATTTGTATTAAGAATTAGATGACATCTTAAATGTCGAACTTGTTGTGAATCCAGTTGAAGCACTACCAGTTTCTGTATTTTCACTTGGTCTAAGAGTAGAAACGTTTCCTACCTGAGAAGTTGCAAGATAGTTATTAAGAGTTTCTTCATGGTCTTTTAAAATAGCCGCTTTAAGCTCTCCTGGCGTGATGTCTAAGACTTCTGAAACCTTCCCCAACATCTTTAAGGGGATATTACATAAAGCTCTCTCAACGTTAGAAATAAACTGACCATTTTTATAACCTAATAGGTGTGAAAGTTCAGATTGTGAATAAGCTTTTGGGTGACCTAATCTTTTAGTTTTAATCAGCTCGGCAATGTTTTTAAAGCAACGCATTTAGTCTCCTAAAATTTTTAAAATGTGATGTATATAATAAACAGTTTTTATGAATTGTCTGCAAGAAATTCAAAAAAATCTGCTCCTTGTTCGCTTGATAATTCTGCCACAAAAATAAGAAAAAAAAGCGAGGGGAAAAAAAAGAAAATGCTTGTGTCGCCCTATATCAACAGGAGTGCGTCATTAATTAAACACATTTTAGGGCAGTTATGAAATCAAGTAGGTTTATTTTGCTTAGAATTCGTTTGGAAAAAAGAATTTACTTCTTGATGCCTGTTCCTGATTAAATTGATCTAAAAAAGCTCGGTACTCTTTATACTCTTGCTCTCCGAAATTATCCTGTAAAAGCTTATTATATTTCTTGGCAATATCTCCATAAAAGATTGAGTCTTCGCTTGTGTGAAAATACATTGCATTTTCATTTCCGCTTTCCTCTTGAAGCTTCTTAACCTTTGGCATTATATATTCATCAATCTCTTTAGCTCTATTTTCTTTTAACACACTAAATTTTTCAATCTGCTCTGAAGAGAGTTTTAAAACATCAACAAAGAATTTCTGGGACTCTTCCTTCCAAAGTTTTTTAGATTCACTGATCTGTTTTTCAATTTCTTTTGTTTCTTCTTTATCCCTATCCCCAGAAGCGACATCAATACTTGAATCAGACTTTAATTTAGTTATTGGTGTTTTTGAATTTGCACAAATACAAGAATCACTCTTTTGAGGATCTGCTTTTTTGATTCCAGACTGAGCAAGCTTTATAGAGTCTTTCATCTCTTTTACTTGTGTTCTCTCAAGAGGTTCAACGGAGTCAAATTCATCCAAAGCAACCTCATCTCCACCAATATAGTAAAGATTTAAACCAAGACTTAAAACAAAAAGAGGAATAAAGATTTTTTTCATAAATTGATATTACCCAAAAAAGAGATTATTCGTCTACTCTTTGCCCTTTTAAATAAACAGATGAAACCAAAGAATCATACTGATCTCTTTTTTTAGAATATTTCTCTATAAAAGCGGCTAAAACCTCTTCTGCAGTATTCTTAGTGGCTTTCTTTGGGTATTCAACAGATATAAAGTTCGCCTCTTTGCCCTTTGTAAGATTCCCTTTTACAGCCCCAAGCTTTAAAATTTCAGCCCCTGCAACCGTTGAGCGGTAGAGAGCTTTAACATAAGTCGCACCTGTGATTTTTTTCTTTTTATTCTGAGCAACAAAAGATCTCATTACATCAAACATTGAGACATACGGTCCCCCACCAATATCAGAAGCTAGGGCCCAAGGAATATTAAACTTCTCTACGACTTTAAAGTTAAAGAGTCCTGAACCAAGTCCCTTCTCTTTAATCGGTGCATTTGAAGTAGGACAGTGAGCAATAGAAGTTTTTGTTTTTGATAAAATTTCAAGCTCTGTTTTATCTAAATGGATTCCGTGCCCCATAATTGTTTTAGAATTAAGCATTCCAACTTTTTTATAGATTTCAGTATAAGATTTTACTTTTTCAAAGCCAGGAAGGTCTTTGTAAATACTTTTTACAAACTCAATTTCATTTGGAGTTTCACTCAAATGTGTCTGTAAAAACGATTTGTTTTTCTTTGCGTGCTTTGCCGTCTCAGCCATGGTCTTTGGATCTGTTGCAATTGCAAACCTTGGAGTTAGAGCGTATTTCTCTTTGTATTTATCACTTAATTTATTTGCAAGTTTTGTCGCTTTATTTTGAGTTTGAGTTAGAAATTTTGGTGAGTTCATTGTCATTAAAACATTCCCAATAACATAATCGCCTTGAGCGTATTTAAATGCATAGTTTAGAGCGTGTTCATGAATTGAGGAATAACAAGCCCCCCCAATCGTTCCCGTTTTTAGAAGCCTTTTAAAGAAAAACTCTGCTTTATTATTTGCATAAGTTTTATCTTCAAATTTTCTTTCTGCTGGGAATGTGTATTTATCAAGCCAAGTAAGTAAGTTATCTTTTGGCATCTCTCTAACGTCATCTTGAACCCAGTGAAAGTGCATATCAAAAAATCCAGGCATAATTAGCTGGCCACGAAGATCAATAACCTCATCATATTCTTTGTATAAAGGAGTGATCTTTTTAACGCTACCAACTGCGTCAACAACGAAAGAATCCTCTCCTTTTATCTTCTTTTTCTTAATAACCATCGCCCCATCTTTAAAAAACTCACATTTTTTATCATTTAGTGGATTTAGGATGGATCCCAGAATTAATTTTTTCACATTACGCTCTTTTTTTTATAGGTTTAGTTATGAATATTTTACGATTTATCGCACTTTCTCTTTTATCAATTTCTTACGCATCTGCCCAAGAATCTTATAAAATCAAGAATCTTAAAATACTTGAAGTTAACTCAAGTATCAACCCCGCAACTGCAAATTATTTAGAAAGTAACTTAAAAAAATCAAAAGCTAAAAATGGTGATGCCGCTTTAATAAAGCTTGACACTCCAGGCGGACTTGTTAGCACCACTAAAGACATTATCACTTTGATTGGAAGCTTAGATATTCCCGTATTTATCTGGATCACTCCAGAGGGTGCCAGTGCCACTAGTGCCGGTGCAATTATAGCAAGTGCCTCACACCTTCTCTTTATGAGTGAAGGTACAAATACTGGAGCGGCAACTCCGGTAAAGCTTGGAGAAGATATAAAAAAAAGCGATGGCAGAGATAAGGCCATCAATGATCTTGTAGCCCTTGTAAAATCTTTATCAGTTGCCCGTGGACGAAATTCTGAGAAGTTTGAACTTATGATTTCAAAAGCCAAAAGCTTTGATGCTCAAACGGCAAAAAAAGAAAAGATTGTTGACTCCGTTACAAATAACTTAGATGAGTTTATAGAATTCATTCAAAACAAAAAAATAAAAGTAAAAGGAAAAGAACTAATCCTATCAACCTCAGAATACTTAGAAATTAAAACAATTGCGATGGACCCTGGGCAAAGTATTTTAAATATTTTCTCAAATCCTATGACTGCTTATATTTTATTTATTATTGGTGCCGCTCTTATTTACTTTGAGCTTCAAGCTCCAGGTGGATTTATAGCAGGTGGTGTTGGTGTTTTCTGTTTAGTTATTGCTGCCATAGGCTTTCAAGTATTGCCTCTAAACTATGGAGCTCTTGGCCTTATTGTTTTATCCTTTGCGCTCTTTTTAATGGAAGCCTATATAACAAGCTATGGAATTCTAACAATCTCAGGTCTCACAAGTTTAGTTTTTGGTTCTCTCTTTTTATTTAGAACTGAAAACGCCTACCTTGATATACATCTACCAATGGTTCTCTCTGTGGTCGCGGCCATACTTGTCTATGTTATCTTTATTGGTATTGTCATATTCAAAAGCCGAGGAAAAAAAGAAAACTTTTTCGAAAACACTGATCTTTTTGGTCACATCACAAATCTTCTAGGCGTTGATGGTCATGTTTATAAATATCAGGTAAAAGTAAATGGTGAGATTTGGAATGCTGAATTTCAAGAAGAACTAAAAGTTGGAGACCAAGTAAAAGTCATCGAACAAAATAATAATTTAATGAAAATAAAAATTCAAAAAGTATAGCCCAAGGAGAAGTCATGGTTGCATACATTCCATTTATTGTCGTAGTAGGAATACTACTTTTTAGTATGATTAAAATTTTAAATGAATATGAAAGAGGTGTCGTTTTCAGACTCGGTTCATACAGTGGAGTTCGAGGGCCTGGACTTATTATTCTAATTCCTGGAATTGAAAAGATGGTTAAGGTTGATCTTCGTGTTGTAACGATGGATGTGCCAAGTCAAGATATTATCACAAAGGATAACGTTACTCTTAAAGTTAACAGTGTTGTTTACTTTCGAGTTAATAATCCTCAAAAAGCAATTATCCATGTTGAGAACTTTTATCATGCAACTGCTCAAATTGCGCAAACAACTCTTCGTTCTGTAGTTGGTCAATATGAGATGGATGAAGTTCTATCATTAAGAGAAGAAATTAATAATAAGCTTCAAGTAATTCTTGATGAACTAACTGAGCCTTGGGGAGTTAAAGTTACTAACGTTGAACTTAAAGCAATTGACCTTCCAGAGACAATGCAAAGAGCGATGGCAAAACAAGCTGAAGCGGAAAGAGAAAAAAGAGCAAAAATCATATCTGCTGATGGTGAATTCCAAGCAGCTCAAAAACTTGCTGAAGCTGCTGCAGTTCTTGCAACGGAGAAGGATGCAATTACTCTTAGATACCTAGATACAATGAGAGATATCTCTACTGGTGCAAATAAGACTTCAACAATCTTCCCTGTGCCTCTAAATATTTTTGATAAACTTATGAAATAGGATTTTATGAAATTATTATTAATTACTTTATTACTTACGAGTATTTCGTGTGGAAAGACAAGCTCTGGTGGTGGAGGCTCGTCTCCAGAAAACTTTAGACAGACTTTTAACTCTCAACACGATCTCTGTACAATTACGCCAAGTGATTGTAAAAATATTAAAAAGCTGAATTCGGTTCAGGCCATCAATAAAATTATTGATAGTGAACATTTCTCATTACCAAAAATTGGAGATCAAACGATTCACATCTCTAAAGAGCTTGAGTTTGCAATTGAGTACGATTCTGAAAATGACCGCTACATAGTTAAAGATGCCTGTTTTTTAACTTACGAGAAGTTAAGAACGGTAATAAAGGTCGATCAAGATTATCTTTACCTTAAAGAAGAACTTAGAAATGGTTTCTCAGAGCCAAACTCATTAGAGTGTAATGCTCTTTTACAAGAAGATGGATATATCGTAGCCAAAGAAGACGTTCCCACGATTCAAGATTATATAAGAGACGAAGCGATGGAAGCTTTTCAATTTCACCTTCTTGAATACAAAGATGAAACAGTTCTAAAAATGAGTATTTTTGGAAAAGTTAAAGACAAGTCATCTTGTCTTAAAACAATTTGTGCAAATGAAAGTTTTGGAATCTTAATTATGCAAAAAATGAATCAAAACTTTTTCACAAATGAAATTCTTTCTCACTCCATGTTTAATTCTTCAAGAGAAACTCAGGGTATACCTCATGAGAGTGAAGTTTTATCACAACTTTTTCAAGTCAATGCTAATATTGATACAAGTGATATCGATCTAGATATTATTGATATTGAAGATAGAACTGGTGATGAGTACGAAGATTCTGATCAGAATAATATTTTTAAATTATAAAGAAGATCCGACACCGAGTTTATCAAAGCTTGGTGTTTGTTCTTTTACCTCAAGAGGATCCATTTCAACAGAAGCTGGTGTTCTACTTCCTTTTCTTTTAATCTCTTTTGTTTCATACATTTGAGGATTATGTTCCACAACTGTATCCAGGTTTTGATTTAGCGTTTTATTAAAGCCAGTGAAGTCCACTTGTTTAGCAAAGCTTCCCCCTGACAAACAAATTAAAGATAAAATGAATAATGCTCTCATTATGCCTCCGATAACTACTTATCGGATATTTTTAAGCATACTTTATGGCAAAAAAAAGCCCCTATTTTTCAATAGAGGCTCAAATTCATTATAAAAACTTAATTATCTAATAACAGATCTTTTGTTTGATTGAAGAATTTTCTTTCTAATTCTTACGTTTAGAGGTGTTACTTCAACCCATTCAGAATCATCGATCCAGTCCAGTGCCCACTCAAGTGTTCTTGGCTGAATTGGAGGTAGAACAATATTTTCATCCTTACCAGCAGTTCTTACGGCCGTAAGTTGTTTTGTTCTTGTAACGTTTATATTCATATCATTTGGTCTAGTCGCTTCTCCAACAACCATTCCTTCATAAACTTTCTCTTGAGGTTTAACAAACTGAGCCCCAGAAGATAGAACTTTGAAAAGACCATAAGCTGAAGTA
This sequence comes from uncultured Oligoflexia bacterium, assembly GCA_937120495.1. GTDB lineage: Bacteria > Bdellovibrionota > Bacteriovoracia > Bacteriovoracales > Bacteriovoracaceae > CAKZJW01. Next base: position 6,378 of record CAKZJW010000006.1, on the reverse strand, counting down.
ACACCAGCTTTATCTGCAACAAGAGCTCCATTTTGACGAGATAACATCTTACCAGTAAATGGTTCGTATCCATGGAAGTATGAACTCATAAGTCCCTCTCCACGAGTATCTGTTAAGAATTTTGATCTATAACCAATTAGTCCACGAGCAGGAACTTTAAATTCAATTCTTGTTCTCGTGTCCCCAATTGGACTCATTCCTGTCATGATTCCTTTTCTTGTCCCCATAGCTTCTGTTACTGCACCAGTTGATTCCGTTGGTACATCAAATACAACATTTTCAAATGGCTCAAGTTTTTCTCCATTCTCACCTTCTTTATAAAGAACTTGAGGACGAGAAATCATAAGCTCAAATCCAGCTCTTCTGATTTCTTCAAAAACGATTGCTACTTGAAGCTCTCCACGGGCCTTAAGTACATATACTTTTGGATCTTCTGTTTCTGCGTATTGAAGAGAAACGTTCTTACGACAAGCATCTTGAAGGAATTCCTCTAGCTTTCTTGATGTTAAGTACTCACCCTCTTGACCAGATAAAGGACTTGTTGAAACTGAAACCTGAACAGAAACTGTAGGTGGGTCAATTTTAATTCTCTCTAAAGGCTCTGGCTTTGCAAAGTCAGCGATTGTATCACCAATAAATGCACCATCAACACCAGATAAGATTACGATCTCACCAGCGTCTGCTCTTTGAACTTCTTTAAATCCAAGACCATCAAAGATCTGAATTTTTCCAACCTTAATTTGCTTTGGTTTCTCAGACTCACGTCCGTACCACATATAAGGTTTATTCTCTTCCATGAATCCTCTATTGATTCTTCCGATCATTAGAGTTCCAAGATATTTTGAGTAAGATAAGTTTGTAACTAATAATTGTAGTGGCTGCTCTTTATCAAGTTGTGCCATTGGGTAGAAGTCACCAACAAAGAAGTCTAATAAAGAAGTTAGGTCCCCTGATCTTGCAGCAGGATCTTTTGATGAATAACCATCACGTCCAGAACCAAAGAAAAATGGAATATCTAAATCAAAGTCTTCAATTCCAGCAAGGTCAACAAGCTCTAAAACTAGATCTTCAATCTCAGCTTGAACTTCTTCATGTCTTTCGTCATGACGATCGATCTTGTTAATCATAACCCCAATTTTAATTCCACGCTCAATAGCTTTTTGAAGAACAAAACGAGTTTGAGGAAGTGGTCCCTCAGCAGCATCAACTAGTAATAATACACCATCAACCATCATCAGAGATCTCTCAACCTCTCCACCAAAGTCGGCATGGCCTGGAGTATCTAGAAGATTAACTTTATAATCTTGCCAATTAAAGGCACAGTTTTTTGCGGTAATTGTAATTCCACGCTCTTTTTCAAGCTCACCTGAATCCATTACTCTGTCTGCCACTTTTTCGTGGTCAGCAAATAGTCCTGATTGTTTAAGTAATTCATCTACAAGTGTAGTCTTCCCATGGTCAACATGGGCAACGATAGCGACGTTTTTAAGCTTCATTTAATGCTCCGAAATAAAGAAATATTATGGCGATTATACATTTTATTACTGATTAAGCTAGGAATACTTCTGACTATTTAGCTATGAAATCTAATTTATAGGCCCTTTAAGATAGATTCAACAACCTTGATCCCATCAACTGCAGCCGAAGTGATCCCTCCAGCGTACCCAGCCCCTTCTCCACATGGATATAACCCCTTATGCGATATTGATTCCAGGCTCTGACGGTCTCTTAGAATTGTAACCGGTGCCGAAGTTCGTGTCTCTGGAGCTATTAAAAGAGCATCCTTATAAGCATAACCTTTAAGTTTTTCATTAAAGGTCACTAGACCCTCTTTTAGGTGCTCATTTATAAAATCAGGAAAGATCTCTCTGATGTCTGTTTTAAAAAGCTTGCTTGGAACAGAGGACTTTGGAAGATCTTCGCTATTTAACTTTCCATCTAAAAACTCTCCAACAGTCATGGCTGGAAGCTCTTTTCCTGAAGCGTGCTCTTTTGAAAGCTCGAAAGCTTTTTGTTCTATTTTATGCTGAAATTCAAGTCCAGAAAGAGCATCACCTTGAAAGTCAGAGTTTGCATGAATTGTTACTACTAAAGCGGAATTGGACCATCTTGAGTTTCTAGCATAATTACTCATACCATTTACAACGATTCCATCTTTTTCAGTTCCAGATGATAAAACATATCCACCTGGGCACATACAGAAACTATAAGTTCCCTTGGCACTATCGTCATTATGATGAGAAAGCCTATATCTAGCAGATCCTAAGAAATCACTTTCATAATATTTTCCATGCTGAAGCTCATCGATAAATGCTCTTGGGTGCTCAATTCTAACTCCCACAGCAAAGTCTTTTGCCTTCATTGCAACTTGCTTATCAAATAAATGGTAATAAAGATCTTTTGCAGAATGACCAGTGGCCATAATTATATGATCGGAATAAAGTTTTTTTCCATTTGAAAGAAGTACACCTATGGCTTTATTTTCTTCAAATAAAATTTCATCTACTCTAGTATTGTATAGAACCTCACAGCCCTTACTTCTTAATTCGTCCGAGAGCTTAGTAATTATATTTCTAATTTTATTAGATCCCAAATGTGGATTTGAAATATACTCAGTCTCTGCAGGAGCTCCAAATTCAACAAACTTTTTCATTACGTATTTTACAAAAGGAGACTTTACTCGAGTGATAAGTTTTCCATCAGAAAATAATCCAGCCCCACCTTCACCATAACAAACATTACTTTCGGGGTTGAGTTCACCTCTACGCCAAAACTTTGAAATATCAAGCATCCTCTTTGTGGCTTCAGCCCCTCTTTCGATTACAATTGATGGTATTCCATACTCAGTAAATCTCAGAGCTCCAAATAAAGATGCAGGTCCAGCACCTATAAAGATAGGCATTTTTGTAAAGGCTTCACGGCTTTCAAACTTTTCTTCAAAAGAAGTAAACTTCTCTCCACTAAAAAGAATCTCAACATTGTATTGAAAGATTGGCTTTTTTCCACGAGGAGCACCACGAGCATCTAGACTCTTAGATAGAATTCTAAAATCAGTATGCTCTGGATATTTTTTTGTTAGATAAGCCTCAACACTTTGGTCAAAGTCCAACTTAAATTGAATTTTCTTTGTCATAAGCTTTGGGTTATAATCAAGATGATTCACATAGTCAACTTATTGAAAATATTACAAAGGTTTATATGCAAGCAGAGCTAATAATTATTGGAAATGAGCTTTTAAACGGGAAGATTAAAGATAAGAATATTCATTATTTCTCCAAGTTTTGTTTTAAAAACAATCTTGATTTGTACCAAGTTCAGATTATTAAAGATACAAAAGAGGCCCTTCACAACGCTTTAGATATTGCATTTAAAAGGTCTGACTTTGTTCTTACCACAGGAGGCTTGGGCCCCACAAAAGATGATCAAACAAAGGAGCTTCTCGCTCAATACTTTAATAAGGAAATTAATTTTTCTAAAAGAGCTTTAGAGATTACACAGGCTCACTACAAAAGAGGAAAAAGGGAATTTAATAAAGAGACAAACTTATATCCAAATATACCAGATGATTTTCTACCTTTATCAAATCCTACTGGCTACGCTCCTGGGCTTTTATATAAATTTGAGGATAAAAAAATTCTTGCAGCAACGCCTGGAATTCCAAGAGAGTTTCAAACAATGTTAGATGAAGTTGTATCTCCTCTTCTTCCAACAAATAATTCTTTTTCTAAACATATTATTATCAAGACAAACCGAATTGCTGAATCAAAAATATTTAATGAGCTTTGTCCAAATCTTTGGGAAGAACTTCAAGTGTTTGGTGAAGTGAGCTCTTTACCTCATCCATTGGGTGTTGATATTGCAGTTGTAATAAATAAGCCTCACGATGAAGATAAAGTTCTTTCTCTTATAGATAAATCCAAATTAAAAGATCATATTTGGCATATAGGAGCAGATCTTCTTGAAGAAGTTATCATTAAAGAAGCGACTCTAAAAAAGCTTAAAATTGGATTTGCTGAGTCTTGTACAGGAGGACTTTGCGCAAGTCGAATAACTGATATTTCTGGAAGTTCATCCGTTTTTTGGGGATCAATTATAAGCTACTCAAATGAAGTAAAAATAAGATCACTGAATGTTAAAGAAGAGACTTTAAATCATTTTGGAGCAGTAAGTGCAGAAGTTGCAAAAGAGATGGCAGTTGGTGCACTTGAAAATATGAATCTTGATATAGCAATTACAACTACTGGTATCGCGGGCCCAGGTGGCGGTTCAAAGGAAAAGCCAGTCGGTACAGTTGGGATTGGTTTTGCGACCAAAGAGAAATCAGATTCAAAGATTTATCATTTTTCAGGAAATAATAATGACCGAGAAGGCTTTAAGTTTAAATTTTCTCAAGCTGCACTTTTTAAACTTTTAGAAGTTATTAGAGCCTACGATTCGTGATCCGCTATTTTCTCGTTAGCATCACGAAGCCTTTGAGATAAAGTTTTCATTAAAGATCGAAACCATCTTGGCTGGCTATTTAGAACATCTGCAAATTTTGTTTGCGGGATCACTAAGACCTCACTATCCATTTTAGCCCTAATCGAAGCACTTCTTGGAAGATCATCTAAAAAGCTCATCTCTCCAACGAGTTCTCCATTTCCAGCATCTCCAATTATAATCTCTTCACCTGTAACATCGGTTTTAATAATTTCAAACTCTCCTTCAAGAATCCAAAACATTGCATGTCCATCTCCACCTTCAGTTACGAGGACTTCGCCTTTTTTTACTTTCTTAGTATTTTCACTTATGACATCTTGCTTTCCAAAGAAAGTTTGAATTTTCACTTGAATGCTCTCTTCACTTATTGGCATTTCAAGAAATTTTACATTATCAATATGTGCCATATAGCGATTAAAAACATTTGCAACAGAGCCACACACTATAACTCCAGCTTTATCTTTTATATTTTTCTTTGCTTCTTTCTTTCTTAAACTCGAAATAAAATCTCTAGAGTCTAATCCAATTGTATCCATATCAATAATTGCAAACTGAAAATCTTGATTACTAAGTTTCAATAAAGCATCATCTACTTTTTGAGATACAACACAAATAAAGCCTTCTTTTTCAAAGGCATCTTTTGAGTTTTCAATAAACGCTTCATCTTGAGCGATGATCAATGAGTATTTTCTTTTATTATTCATAATCAACTTATCGAGCTTAAGTACTCTTCACTTAAATAGAATTTATTCAAAAGCTCTAAAAAAAGAGTAATGTGTCTTTTTTTTGTCATTTTAACTGTAATACTCTTAAGAAGCCTTAAGGTTCAAGATTGTGCATCTTTTAAATATTAGAGACTTATAGAGCCTTTCGCCATTTTATCCTCAAATGAATAGGACAAGAGAATACAATAATTAAGGAAAGAGAGAGCATCTTCCGAGAAGCTTAAAGAATTAAAACGAGGAACAATATGAAAAATATCTTTTTAACTCTACTTATTATTAGCAGCTTTACTCTAGTCTCTTGTGCAAAAAAAGAGCAAACAAAAGCCAGTGTTAATATAGATTTTTTCTCATCTGCTCTAAGTGATGATTTTCCTGGTGGAGTTATTATTATGGCTCAAAATGTTGATACAAATCAAACTATTCTTAGGCGAGCTCAAGAATCAGAAGATGGTTTTCTTCTAGATAACGGTACGTGGAGATTTGCAGTTATCGGTTGGAGTGGAAACCCTCCAAATAACGGTAAGTTCACAGGAGCTCCATTTTGCGCAACTCAAAGCGCAGTTGAACTAAACGGAGAGGATATTGAAATCGATTTCCAAACAGATGAAACAACCTGTATGACACACCCTTTATTTGGTAATGAGACTGATGAATTAGCCTTAGGCTTAGTTGATACTACTGGCTTCCATTTTCAAAAAATAGCTCTTAAGCAATGTGGATTCTCGACAGCATTTCTCCTCGGCAGTACAGTCACCTGTATTACCCCTGGGACAATGTACCAATCATTTCAATTTGGAATAAAAGTAGCAAGAGAAGATGGGACTTTTGGTCCACCTATATTTTCAGCCTGTATAGAGAAAACTAGTTCTCCTCAAGAAATGGGAATATATATTCCTGTTAGCGCAAACGATCCAACAGAACCTAAATTTCATTATATCATTAAGGCTCACTCTAACACGAACTGTACAAACCTAGCGAAGACTTATCATCTAGATAAAGGACTTATTCCTGATCTTATCAAATCTCCAAGTGTTTATCCTATTCCAAAATATACAAGTGATGACACGACAATAATATATTTAAAATAATTTATAGATCCTTAATCGACTTCAACTTTTCTTGAATCTTAGGGTCGTTTAAGCTTTTTTGACTAGCTTTGATAATTTTTTTCATA
>CAKZJW010000005.1 GCA_937120495.1 uncultured Oligoflexia bacterium | reverse complement strand
TTATGTCTTAGTCTCTATTAAAATTAATAACTTGAGCTATCCTATCCAATTATCCGACCATCTTCAATTGTTATTTTGCGATCAAATTGACCCGCTATATCATTGTCATGAGTCACGACAATTAGAGTTGCATTTATTCTTTTTGAAATATCTCTAAGAAGAGAAATTACAGTTTGTGAGTTTTTAGAATCGAGATTACCAGTTGGCTCATCACAAAGGATGATGCTTGGGTTTAATGAAATCGCTCTAATAATATTAACTCTTTGCTGCTCTCCGCCAGATATTTCATAGGGATATTTCTTTAAACAATGCTCCACACCAAGTTTTTGAGCAAGGTCATGTACGTAAGCGGATGTCTCTTTTAAGCTTGCCCCACCTATTTTTGCAGGGAGTAATAAATTATCGAGACAATTAAGCGAAGGCAATAAATAGTGGAACTGAAAGATAAAACCAATTTCTTTGTTTCTAAATCCAGCTAAAATCTCATCTTCTAAACTTGAGATCTTTTTATCATCTACAACAACATCACCCTTTGTTGGTTTGTCTAATCCACCAAGTAAATATAGAAGTGTTGATTTTCCTGACCCTGAAGCGCCAACAAGTGAAACCTGCTCGCCTCTACCTATATCAAAACTCACTCCATTAAGCACAGAGGTACTTCCAAAAGTTTTATAAATATTTTTTACGCTTATATAACTCATTATGAGAACTCCTGCCTTAACCCTTGAAGTAATGTTTTTCGTCTTAACTTTATGATGCTTAAAATACCGATCAATAATATCCAAACAAGAGAGAGACCAAAAACTAATATATAGTCATCAATCTTTAAATCAATACCGAGTCTACTCAGGACATAAACATCTCCTGGAAGTTTAAAAAAGGAGAGATTTCTAATTAAGAAGTCAAAAGTATAGGTCAAACCGATTGAAAGAAAAGATGAAATCCCCCATAGAAAAACTAACATCAACATCCAAAATTTCGTCACACTTTTAAGATTTATACCAAGGACTCTTAATAGAAATAGTTCTTGAGATTTCTTTTCTGAAATAAAAATAATAAAAGCGATGATATTAAAAATTGCAACGATAACAATTAGTTGAAGGATTAGACTGATTGAGAATTTCTCAACCTCTACGGCTTCAAGAAGAACATGATACTCATCCCAAAAAGTAGTCAGTTTAAAATCATGATCAATTTTTTTTGATAACTTATTTTTATATAAATCTAAATTATCCAAGTCTTGATATTCTCGAACTTTAATAAGGGCTGTGTTCGTTGTATTTTGTTTGAGGTTTAAAAGCTTTAGAAGTTGTTTGTTTGATATATAAATAAATCTTAGATCTTTTTCATAAACTTTGTGTTCAACAATACTACCAATAACAAAGCTTCGTGTTACCGGGTTTCCTTGATTGTTTTTTTGCTTACTTGCAAAGGTTAAGCTCAACTCATCGTCAATTTTCAAGCCATACTTTATTGCTAGTTCTTTTCCAATTGCGATAGATCCATCTGATATATCCATATCAAGATCAGTTACTTCTCTAAATTCACTAGGAACAATTCCCTTAACAAGAACGCCGCTGGCTTTTGATTCCGAGATTGCAAAGGCTTCGATTTTTACAACAGGAGTTACCTGCTCCACAAATTTTAGTTTTTTAAGATCTAAAATGGCTTGGTCAAAAAGAAAAAAGCCGCTCCCTCTTTTAAGAATTAAATCTCCACTCGACTTTTTAAGTGATTTAACAAGTGTCGATTCAAAGCCATCCATCAAACCGATAGTGCTTAAGATGACTGCAATTGAAAAGGCAAAGCTTCCAATTACTCCAACTAAGAACCTTCTTGAAGATTTCCCATCGAGAAGAACTCTAAGAAAAGAAAAGAAGCCAAGTTTCATTAGCTCTCTTCTTCTGTTTCCTCAAAAAATACTTCTTTTTTAAGAAGAGGAAATAAAAGAACATCTTTAATTGTATTACTATTTGTAAGTAGCATGCAAAGACGATCGATTCCAATCCCCTCTCCAGCAGTTGGTGGCATTCCATACTCTAGAGCTCTTACATAGTCATAATCTGGGTCACAGGCTTCATCATCTCCACCCTCTTTTAGAACTGCTTGATCTGCAAATCGGCTAAGTTGATCAGATGGATCATTAAGCTCGTTGAATGCATTTGCAATTTCCCAACCATTTATAAAAAGCTCAAAGCGATCAACAAAGTCTGGGTTATCATCATTTCTTCTTGAAAGAGGTGAAATCTCAGTAGGATAATGAGTAATAAAAGTTGGATTGATTAAGTTTTCTTCAACAAATTCTTCAAAACAAAGAACCATAAGTTTTGCATTAGAAAGTTTTCCAAGCTCATCTTTTTTCGCTCCTAATTCTTTTTTAGACATTAGAAGATCAATCATTTTTGAGCTGTTATTTAAATCATCAGCTGAAAGGTCTGTATACTCAACAACCGAATCTGCCATAGGAAGTCTTCTAAATTTACTTCCAAAATCAATTTTATTTTCACCGAATGTGATTATTGGATTACCAATAACATCTTTTGCTAATCCGTGAATTAGCTCTTCAGTTAAGTTCATTAAATCTTCATAAGTTGCATAAGCCTGGTAGAACTCAACAGATGTAAATTCTGGATTATGCTTTAGAGAAAGACCTTCATTTCTGAAACATCTATTCATTTCAAATACTTTTTCGTAACCACCGACAATTAATCTTTTCAAATGAAGCTCTGGTGCAATTCTCATAAATAGCTCCATATCAAGAGCGTTGTGATGAGTATTGAAAGGTTTTGCGCTTGCACCACCGGCTACAGAATGCATCATCGGAGTTTCAACTTCTAGCCAGTTATCTTTATAAAAGAATTCTCTGATGTATCTTACGATTCTAGATCTAAGCATTAGCTTTTCACGAGACTCTGGATTCATAATAAGATCAACATATCTCATTCTATATCTTGATTCAGTGTCAGTTAGTCCGTGAAATTTTTCTGGAAGTGGTCTTAGTGATTTCGTAACAACTTTAAAATCATGTGCTTCAAGAGTTAATTCACCTTTATTCGTTTTAAAGATCTTACCTTTTGCATAAACGATATCACCGTAGTCACATAGTTTATAATCAGCAAATCCTTCTTCGCTTGTTACTTTCTTTTTAACGTATAATTGAAACCTAGTTGAACCATCATCAATTTGAATAAAGGCAGCTTTACCAAAGTCTCTAACTAAAAGTGCACGCCCGGCAACAGAGTAATCATCAGTCTCACCGATTTCTTCTTTTGCTTTATCTCCATACATCTCAATTAGCTTAACGGCCTTAATAGAAGGTTTAATATTATGCTTATATGGATGAGAACCTTGCTCTTGAAGTTTTGCTCTTTTATCGCGTCTTACATTAATTTGTTCGCTATAAAGATTTTCCCACTGAGAGATGTACTTTTCTTTCACTTTGATGTCCTTTATTACTTGATTTCAATCTACTAGGATGAGCGAAAATAATAACTAACACAGTGGTATATGGCAATAATTTACTCGTCGGAATCCAGTGCTCGCCACTGAAGATAAGATTTTTGAAAACTATCAATATCGCCATCAAGAACCTTTTCAGCATTTCCGCTTTCGCAGTTGGTTCTGTGGTCTTTGACCATTTTATAAGGGTGTAGAACATAAGATCTAATTTGAGATCCCCAGCCAATTTCTTTTTTATTCGCTTCTGTCTCTGCTTGTTCAGCTCTTTTTTTCTCCATCTCTTTTTCATAAAGCCTGGACTTTAAAACCTTCATTGCAGTCATTTTATTTTGAAGCTGACTTCTTTCATTTTGACAGGTCACGACAAGGCCAGAGGGGTTATGCGTGATTCTAACGGCAGAGTCGGTTGTATTTACAGATTGACCCCCTGCTCCACCAGAGCGGTAAACATCAATTCGAATATCTTTATCTAAAACTTCAATCTCGATAGTATCGTCCACCTCCGGTGAGACAAAAACTGAACAAAATGAAGTATGTCTTCTTGCGTTAGAGTCAAAAGGTGAAATTCTGACAAGTCTATGGATTCCAGTTTCTGACTTCAACTGCCCATAAGCGTAGTTCCCAGAAACAGTAAATGTTACAGATTTAATTCCTGCAGAGTCTCCATACTGGTGATCTAAAACTGAAACTTTAAATGACTTAGACTCTGCCCAACGAGTAAGCATTCTATGAATCATACTGGCCCAGTCACAAGACTCTGTTCCACCTGCTCCAGCATTGATTGAAATAATTGCATTATTAGTATCCATCTCATCAGATAGAAGAGCTTTTTGTTCGGCTTCAGAAAGAGCCTCTTTCATTTTATCAAAAGCTTCTACAGCTTCAGCTGCTGAATCAGTATCACCTTCAGCGGCGTACTCATTTAAAATTTCAAATTCATCAAATAGGTCTGCAACTTTTTGGTAAGTATTTACAACTTCATTTAAAAGGGATTTTTCTTTTTGAATTACTGCAGCTCCAGAAGCATCTTCCCAAAATCCAGCAAGGGCTTCCATTTCTCCAATTTCTTCTAAGCGTTTATTTTTTTTATCAACGTCAAAGTGACCTCCGAATATGATCCAGAGTTGCCTTGAGTTTTTCAAATTCGTTATTTTGTTCGTTTAATTTTAATAAAATATCTTCGCTCATGGGAGTATTAGACAATTATTGCGATTTATTGTCGAGAAGATTCTTAACTGTCTCTTCTAGATATTTTGCAGAAGCTTTTTCATGGGGAACGATGTCACCAATACGTAGAGTAACTTTTGATCTTAATCCCGTTATAAGTGATTTATAATTCGAACATGCAGAGCCGTATTTACGACTAAAAAAACTTCCCCATAGTCCATCTAGTGCCATTGGCACAACATCAACAGTATTTGTAGATAAAATTCTTTCAACTCCTGGTCTAAAGAAAGTTAACTTACCATCACGAGTGATCTCTCCCTCAGGGAATACACACAGAAGCTCTCCGCGCTTTAACTCTTCTTCCATAAGCACAAATGCTTTTTCCATAAGTTCTTTATCTTCATTTTTTCCAGCTATTGGAATTACCTTAGAACCTCTAAAGAATGCTCCCAAAACGGGTATTTTCATAAATGTATAATACATTACAAATCGAATGGGTTTTCTCACCGCTGCTGCGACAAAGAGCCAATCTATAAAACTCACATGATTACAAACAAGAAGAAGAGGCTTTCCTTTTGGAATTTTCTCAAGCCCTTCAACTTCAAATTTATAAACTAAAGAAGTTAGTACAAAGCAAACAAATCGCCACATAAACTCAGGAATAATTGTATAAATAACTCCCGCAACAACAAGATTAAATACAGAAAAGATTAAAAACATTACTGGAATTGAGACTTCAAATTTTAAAAAGAGCATTAAAAGAATTGAAGCTGCCACCATAAAAAGAGCATTTAAAATATTTGTTCCAGCAATAACCATTGACCTGTCTTTTGGTTCAGGTCTTTGTTGAATAAATGTATAAAGAGGTACTGTAAAGAAACCTGCAAATACAGAAAACATAAGAAGATCAAAAAGAAGTCTTATACCACTGAAGTGCGAAAAGAACGTTGAAACGACAACAGTACTATCTGTCACAAATGCAGGTGTACCAATAAAGAAAAGATCCAATAAGAAAATCGACATTCCTATAGAGCCTACGGGCACAAGTCCAAGTTCTAATTCACCATCACTTAATTTTTCGCAAAGTATTGATCCAACAGCAACTCCGATACTAAAAATAGCAAGAAAAAGAGTAACTACTTCCTCTCCTCCACCAAGAAGATCCTTAACATAAAGAGGAAAGATTGAAAGAAGTGCTGCTCCTAAAAACCAAAACCAAGAGATACCAAGAACAGACTGATAAACACTATCAGTTTTTTTTGTTACTCTTAAAATTTCAAGAGTTGGCTTTATAATTCCGAAATTAATTTTTCGCTCTGGATTTATTGGTTCTAATTTTTGAACCTTTAAAGAGAAGATAAATCCGATTATTGCAATTGCAATGACAGAGATTGATATATAAAGATTCGCATTACTCTCTAACCCAATAATTACTCCACCTGCAATAGTCCCAAGTAGGATTGCGAGAAACGTTCCCATTTCAACAAACGCATTTCCTTTAACTAATTCATTTTGCTCAACAAGCTCTGGTAAAACACTATATTTTACAGGACCAAACAAGGCAGACTGAAACCCCATAAAAAAAAGAGAAATGACTAAGACATATGGGTCCTCAATTATAAAACCAAATGCTCCAATGGCCATAACTACAATCTCAGCAAGTTTTACAATTTTAACAAGTGTTGTTTTTGAGAATTTATCAGCGATTTGTCCAGCGGTTGCTGAAAACAAAAAGAAAGGAAGTATAAAGATTCCACCGCAAAGAGCAACCATCTGAGAGGCGGGAACCCCCATAACAGAGTAAGCCTTATAAGCAATTAAAAGAATTAATGCATTTTTAAATACATTATCATTAAAAGCCCCAGAGAATTGGACCCAAAAAATTGGCCAAAAACGTTTATCCAAAAATAAGTTTTTTTGATTTTGCATACTAATACCCCTATAGGA
>CAKZJW010000004.1 GCA_937120495.1 uncultured Oligoflexia bacterium | reverse complement strand
TCAAATATTCTAGAATCTTCTAGCTCACCTTTTAATCTTGTCGATATTTATAAGTCGATGCTTGGAGCGAAAGAGATCGATGTTACAAATTTTTTAACACCTAAAAATAAAGTTATAACTATTCATCCCTTTGCTTCACATATAAGAAAAGCTTGGCCTACAGCTAAATGGTCTGAACTTATATATAAGCTTTTAAAAGAAGACAAAGAAGTTGAAATCAATATTGTAGGAAGTTCGGCGGACAAGGACGATTTAATAAAAATCACAAGTAATCCAAGTCTTGAAATTTATAATAGAAGAATTACTAGCCACGTAGGAAAAGGAACAATTGAGGATACATTTAATATTCTTGCCGATTCTCACCTATTTATTGGCCATGACTCTATGGTTTCACATCTTGCAGCCATATTGAGAATGCCGTCTGTAATTTTATCCCTAGGAACAGTTAAACCACATGAAACAACTCCTTATAACGATAGAGCAGTAAACCTTGCTCCAAGAAATAAATGTTTCCCATGTAATCTTTCAACATCTTGTGAGCTATTACCATGTCACGGAAGCATAACCCCTCAGACAGTTACGGCCGTTTCTCAAAACATTATAGAGCATGGTCAACTTGAGAAAGAAAAACTTCTATCTGCACTTTCTAGTTTTCACCTAGACTCGACGAATATTTATACTGCCTCTTTTGATAAAGCCGGTCTTTCAATCAAAGAACTAAGTGGAAATGATCAAAATATAAATGAAACCTTTAGAACGTATTATCGAATTTTATGGTCTTATTACTTTAAAGGCCTCGAGATCAATACTGATATTCCTAAACTTGATAAAGAAGCCGTTAAGCAATTAAATTTCATTGGCGAAGGTGTAAAACACTTATTTGAACTTTATAGTCATGGCTTTCAGTTTTGTAATCAAATATTAGATGAGTCAGAGAAAGATAGCCCTTCGATTCAAAGTATACAAGATACTGTTACGAAACTTGCTGAGGTTGATTCCTTAATATCCACGACTAAAGGTGTTTACCCTCAACTGTCGTCACTTGCTGACTTTTTCTTTGTTAATAAAGCAAATGCTGCTGGAAATAATATAATTGAAATAACAAATAATAACTTAATAGCTTTTCATGAAGCTTCAAACCTTACTGCTATTCTTGATGATTTACTTCACAAAACAATAGGTCCAAGAGTAGAGGGCGAAAGCACAATTGAAAATGTATAGGAGGCTAGAATGGCCATTGTAGAATTTAACTATCGCCCAATTGATGTTGATATCAATTCAATCAGAACGATTGCCGAACTTATTCCATGTGTGAAATCAAACCACTTAGATCAAACTGAATATCTAACAAATTTGGTTATTAATGGAGAAGAAGTTACTGGTCAAAATCAAAGCCTCTACCTAAATAGAAAGATAGAAGCAAATGACTTAATACAATTTGAAGCTTCAAATAGTAAAGATCTTATCATGCAAACAATTGATGAGCTTCCAGGCTATATTGATAGTCTTATCGATACAATTGATCTTACTGTGAAGTTTGCCGAAAATTCACAACACACTCTAGTCTTTGCACTTATGAAAGATGTTGCCGGAAAGATAGATTCGTTTATCCAACTTATCTCTCAGATCCATCAAGGATTAACTATAAACTCCGATCAAAGGTTAGAGTCTGGTCACTCTATAAAGCAATTAGAAATTCACCTATTGTCAGTCACTAAGGCCCTTCTAACAGCTCAAAAGAAGGAAGATCATGTTATGCTCATTGACTTGCTAGATTATGAGCTTAAAGATAATCTAACACAGTGGAAGATAACAGTTATACCTCAAATAAAGCGAATAAATACGATTTAGAAGCTCTTTCTAATATCAGTAATCGCATTAATAAATTTAAGCTCAAGCAGAGTGATATAACTGCCAATTTTCAAATATTGAATCGTTTCTTAAATACTACTGATAACCTCATAGAGTTTATTCAAAAGCTTTTTGAGCTTAAAAGTTTAAAAGGTTTTGAGACAATTCATTTATTTATTCATCAAAAAGGCTTAACAAGAACTGATCACCTTGAAGTTCTACGTAATACTTATAGAGAGTATTCACACAAGATAACCGATTTTAGCTCGTTTTTTCAGTCTATTAAAAAGTCAAAGAATCGCTCTTTTGGACAATCAAAAATCTCTGGATTTAATTTAGAAATTTTAGGTACATTTTTGGCTCATGAATTTTCTCTTTCTAATTATAATTTAATCTTAATAATATCTAGAAATGATTTTCTACCTCAAACTGAAGATGAGATAAGAAATTTTAAAATTCTAACCTCTACTCTTTCATCTTATATTGAAATAAAACTTGAACAAAATTTAGTTGATAATAGAAAATTCAAACTCAAACAAGGAATTGAACTTTCACCTTTCGAATTGGAAGAGGGGCAAGGAGAAGTACGACTTAATCGCAAAACTTTAAATCATCTCGACCATGGAGATATTTTTCACCATGAGCGAGTATCTCTATTAGGAGAGCTTCTCAATACTTTGAGACATGAGCTAAGTAATCCTATTTTTGGCCTAGAGCTAACAACACAATTATTACTTCTTGAAGAGCATAACGAAGAACAACTTCCCTTCGTTGAAGAAATTCAAAAAAGTATTAAAAGGTCACAAAGTATTCTGGAAAACTTTACTCACCTCTATAAAGAAACAAATGAATTTGAGTTGATAGATCCTGTTGCACTAATAAATGAAGTATTTACTCTTACAAAAAGTGAAAGTCGACATCTCAAAAAAGAAGTCATTACAACAGAGAATGAGTTTAAGATTTTTACAAACTCAACATGGCTTGCACAAATTATATTTAATCTAGTTATCAACAGTGCTCAAGCTTGTAAAAATGTTAAAAATGCTTTTCTAAAAGTTCAAATTGATCTCAAAGAAGATTTTGTTAACATTACTCTCTTTGACAATGGGCCAGGTATTCCTGCTGAGAAGCAGCCTGAGATTTTTAAACCATTCTACACTACCAAAGAAAAAGGCACCGGCCTTGGATTAGCTATATGCCATAGTTTGAGTAAGAAACTAAAGGGTAAAATAGAATATCTTCACAGTGACAAAGGTGCTTCATTTCATATAAAATTACCCTATGAAAATATTAGTAATTGAAGACGAAATTTTAATTCAACAATCATTAAAAAAACTACTCGAAAAAATGGGCGCAACGGTTTCTACTGTAGCTAAAGGTTCTGAAGCTATTTCTCTTATAAAATCAGAAGAATTTGAAAGAATTGTTTGTGATTTGATGCTGCAAGACATTACTGGTTTTGATATCATCGAAGATTCAAAATCTATTTATTCAAGTGAAGAAATATCCAATAAATTTATTATAATTACTGCATATTCTTCAGATCAAGTATTAACTAAAGCTAGAGAGTATGGTTGTATAGTCTTAAACAAGCCTTTTTCTGATATGAAAAAAGCTCTTGATATTATGATCTCTGGAAAAACGAATGAATAAAAAAGATATCTTTGAAAACATTTCTATTGTTCTTAAGCCATCAGAATATGAAGACTTAAACAATTTAGTATCGAACCTAGTTCGATGGCTAAAACGTCGAGGAAAAGAAGTTTCTGTTCTTGAAAAAGAGAGAAGCCGCTTAGAAAAAGTTGTTCAAAGTTCTACTTTTAAACAGCTTCTATTCAAAAATGAAAAAGAAATTTATAAAAATTCTGACTTATTAATCTCTTTAGGTGGAGATGGTACCCTACTTGGTGTCTGTAGAAAAATCAGTCCTAATATTCCTATTTTTGGAGTAAACCTAGGAAGACTTGGTTTTATAACAGAGTTTAGTAAGTCTGACTTCTACGAAAAGCTAAATATTGTTTTATCAGGAAAGTTTCAGACGAAAAAACAGCAAATCTTCAAAGTATCTGTTCATGACAAAAAAGAAGAAATAGATAAACAATACTTTATAAATGATATTGTTTTTAACAAGAAAGAAATTGCAAGGATGATTACACTAAATGTTTCTAGCGAAGAGCAACATATTTACAACTTATCTGGAGATGGGTTGATAATCAGCTCAACAGTTGGTTCAACTGCTTATTCACTTGCTGCAGGCGGAGCAATTGTTCATCCAAGCGTAAACGCACTTTTGTTAACACCTGTTTGCCCACACAGTTTAACGCACAGGCCACTAGTTATCTCTGACAACAGTAGTATAGAAGTACAAGTCGTAGACTCTAAGGAAAATGCTGCTATAACAGTCGATGGACAAAAAGTTTTGGAGTTTAATCATAAGCACACAGTAAAAGTGACTAAAGAATCACGAAAAAAAATAACATTAATTTTAAACGACGAACGATCTTTCTACCACACACTCAAAGAAAAATTCGTTCATGGTCGTAGTCAGTTTTAAAAGAGAGAATTATGAAAATACACGGGAAACTAAATTTAAGTGAACTAGTTCTTAAAAACTTTGCAACGTTTGAAGATCAAACAATTAACTTTGGAAATGGCTTTAATACGATTGTTGGAGAAACAGGTTCTGGAAAAAGTTTAATTCTCGATGCTCTCCAAATGATTCTTGGTTCAAGAGCTGATAAAAAGTTAGTACGTAGAGACTGTGATTTCTCTACAATAGAAGCCATTTTCATTTGCAACGACCAAGAAATCAAAGATTTTTTCAACAATGAAGGTTTTCCTTTTGATGAAGATGAAATCATAATCAAACGTATTATATATGGAAGTGGAAAAACTAAGTCTTATCTCAATTTTCAACAGTGCTCGCTACAAATACTACAAAGGTTTGCGAAGAGATTCATTGACCTTGTTGGCCAATTTGAAAATCAAAAACTTTTATCAGAAAAATATCAACTCGTACTATTAGATAATTATTCAAAAAACAATACTCTTTTAGAAAGTTTTCAGTCTACTTATAAGAAATTACTCGATATCAACACTCAAATTGAAACGCTAAAGACAAAGCGTGAAAATCACGCTCAAAGATTGGATTATATTAATTTTCAACTTGATGAAATTGAAAAAGTTAACCCCAACACTCAAGAAGAGCTATCTTTATTAAAACAAAAACAAGTTATTATGAATTTAGAAGATAGATCAAAATTTATTAGTAGCGTAAACAATATATTCGATGATTCTGTAGGCCTCAACAATGCTCTAGGATCTCTCGAAAAAGAAATTAGTTCAGCTCAATCTTTTATTGATAAAGAGATATTTGATACCTTCCTTACAGCAAAAGAGCTATTAAGCGATATCCAATATAAAGTTTCTAGCTATGAAGAAACAAATATTGAAGATATAAATCTAGATGACATTGTAGAGAAGTTAGATGGATACCAAAAACTTAAACGAAAATTTTCAACAGATACAGATGGATTAAGTCGAATCTTTGAAGAATTAACACAAGAAAAGAAGAGCTTAACAAATATTGAAGATAATTTGTTAGATCTTGAAAAACAGTCACTTTTATTTACTGAAGAGTCATTTAAAATCGCAACAGCACTTCATGATACAAGAGTTAAGTCATCCAAGCTTCTATCTAGTGAGCTTACAAAAGCTATACGTTCACTAAGAATGAATGGCTCTACGATCAAAATCGAAGTTGCAAAGAACACAACAATGACGTCTGCCGGTATTTCACAAATAAATTTCTTAGCTGAAACAAATCCAGGAGAGGGCTATTACAAGGTTAAAGATGCTGCTTCAGGAGGAGAACTTTCAAGAATTCTTTTATCAATTCGAAAAATTCTATCTTCTCAAGACTCAATAAACATTTTCCTTTTTGATGAGATTGACACTGGTATAGGTGGTGAGACAGCTCTCAAAATTGGAGAGGCCCTAAAGGGTGTTTCAAATAAATCACAAGTAATTGCAATTACCCACTTACCTCAAATTGCGAAGTTTGCAGATAAACTAGTACTTGTATCAAAGAAAGTTAAGGCTTCTAGAACGTATTCAGCCGTTAGAGAGATTGAAGGGGATGGCATTCAGGACGAAGTTATTCAGATGAACCCTCTAAACTAATTATTTGAGCTCTGTCTTCAATATGAATAAAGCTCATATGTTTTTGAGGAAATCCATTGTTTAAATATAACTTTCCATCTATTTCATAATGATCTTTTATATGAGTGTGACCGCTAATAATAACATCACAGTTAAAAGTGTTAAAAACATGCTCTGCCCCCCGGCGGTATAAGATTTTTGCTTTCTCATAATCAAAATTTGGTGTATTTCTTTTTTTAGAATTATTAGAAGCTCTTTCTCCCAATCTTCTAGTCATAAAAAATGGAATGATTCTATTAACAAGAAATTTAAAAATTTTAGATCTATATACTTTTTTCCATTTTTTAAACCCTTCATTGGTATGATCAACTAGGTCGCCATGGCAAAATAGAGTTTTTTTTCCATTTACTTCAAGAATAAGCTCATCTTTTGAATATTGAAATTTTTTTTCATTCAATCCTTCTTTATTAAGGAATTCCTTAAATATGGATTCTAGGTGAAAGTCATGATTCCCTTCAATATAGACAACATTTTTACCTTCCCTAAGTAATTCTGCTAATTTATCAAAAAATCTTTTATAAAGGTTAAGATATTGACGTTTTTCACCAATCATTAGATCAAAAATATCACCAAGAAGAATTATTTTATCAGCAGATTTAACTTTTGAATGAGTTAGAAAATTTTCCCAAACAGCATACGATTTTTCGCAGTTGGGTCTAATGTGAACGTCAGAGATTGTAACTATTTGCATATAGATAAACTATATCACTTCCTTTAGGTCAATGTATTGGAAAACATAGTCATTTATTACTTTTTGTTGTTTTTCTGTAGGGTCCATATATTGAATACAGATTTTTTTACTCTTATATATTAAACCGTTTCTATCATCTGGTTCAACATCAAATATATTTACGACTAAACCTGATATTTTTGTTTTTTTACCATCAAGGTCTAGAATTATGTCTTTAATTTCATTATTGTTTTTAAAATATTTAGCTTCTGTTCTTGAAACAAGAAAAGACAAGCCTCCAGCACTTATATCAAAACAACCTTTTTCGAAGTACTGAACTCTATCATGGTGACCAACAAGGTCTTTATGAAATGCAACATCAACTTTCACACTTGTATCGATAAAAAGTCTTAAGAATTTTCTACGATCAATTTGTGCAATCATATCTGGAACTTTTACAACAACGTCTCCAGAGTTATCTATTTGTTTTACGTCACACTGACATAAAACTAAGTCTTCAGGTAAATACAGATTTATTTTTTCACTACCAGCGGTAAGGTCATTTAATGTTTTTTTTCCACTTGACCTCAAAGATCTTATAATAAATTCATTTCTAAATTTTCTTATAACTCTAATATGTACATCAACAGTAATTTTTTTTCCGTTAACCATCCTCCAAGCGACGATTGGTTTTTCGGAAATTTTTGTATTATTAAAAATACTAAAAATTGCCCAAGCAGAATAATTCTTTTTTAAATTGTTTGTTGCTGCCTGTTTCATATTACACCTGTTAATATATTGCCTCTTTAATACATCTTGTTTTAAAGAGGCGGGGCTTAAGCTGGGGACAAACTCCCCGCCTCTGTATTTACTTTAATTATTCAAACTATCCAATAAGTCTCAACGCTGCATTATTAATCCCATTTGCTTGAGACAATGTTGCAGTAGCAGCAGATTTAATTACATTATTCGATGCTAACTTTGCTGATTCTACAGCAATATCTGCATCTTCAATTCTGCTTCTCGCAGCCTCAGTGTTAACAGTTTGCGTACCAAGGTTTGCAATAGTTGATTGTAATCTTGACTGGACTGAACCCATTCCAGCTCTAAATCCAGCAACTTTATTGATCGCTTCATCAATTTTTTCTAAATTGTCAGTAGCGTCGTCCTTTGAAGTAATATTTGTTCCATCGATTCCAAGACCACTTGCAGTTGCATCAGCCTCATCTGCTTGGTAAGAGATTCTATTTTCTTCTCCACCATAGGCTCCAACATGAAAGTCTAATGGTCCGTCACTTTCACCAGTAAGGAGTTGTTTTCCACTAAAAGTTGTCGTTTGTGAAATTCTATCAACTTCTTGTACTAATTGATCATACTCTAAATTTAAATATCCTCTTTCTCTCTCTCCAACAGTATCTGAAGCTGCTTGAATTGAGAGTTCTCTCATTCTTGTTAAAATATTTGATGACTCTTCAAGTCCACCTTCGGCTACTTGAATCATTGAAATACCTGTATTTGCATTTCTTTCTGCCATTTGTAATCCTCTAACTTCTGCTTCCATTTTTTTAGCAATTGCTAAACCTGCAGCATCGTCAGCTGATTTGTTAATTCTTTTTCCTGAAGAAAGTTTTTCATAACTCTCTGTAGTTTTTTGATCTACCTGTCTTAGTTGTTTTTGAACTGCTTGTGATGCAATGTTTGTTTTAATTCTTAAGCCCATTTTTCTCTCCTTTGAAACCAATCGTTGGTTCAAAAATATTTATAACCGATCACTATGATCAGTTATAAGTCTTATCGGAAAAGTCAGGTATACCTTTAGGCACTCGCCAAACAAACTTGAGTCTTTTTATCAATTCCTAATAATTTTAATGAGTTACAGTGCTATTTTTTGATTTTTTCAATGATATTTGTTGTAGAGAACCCATCAACAAAATTTAGAGAGAATACATCCCCTCCATTTTCAATAACTTCTTTTGAGCCAACTATTTCTTCAATGGACCAATCACCACCCTTAACTAAAACCGAAGGCAGAATTTCTTTTATAAGATTTAACGGTGTTTGCTCACCAAATATTTCAACACAGTCTACAAACCTTAACGATTCAAGCATGAACTTTCTATCTTGTTCGTTATTTATAGGACGTTCTTCACCTTTAAGGGCCTTAACACTTTTATCAGAATTTAATCCAACAACTAATAGATCTCCACAAGCTTTGGCTTCTTTAAGGTATGTTAGATGGCCTCTATGAAGAATATCAAAACAACCATTAGTAAAAACAACTTTTTTGTCTTTATTAGCGTTTATAAATTCTTTAAGTTCTTTAGAAAACATTATTCTTTAACTACAACAGAGTCAGTTAATTTATCTTGAACGCACAGAAATGCTCCAAGGCCTAGAGTTAGAAACGATAACAACGTTATGAGCGATCTATTGATTCCCTGAACAAATGAGATATTTTCTTGATCATAAGTTTTTGTTCTAAGACCTAAGACCCTTTTTCCAGGAGTAGAAAAACTTGTTCTATCAAAGAATGAAAAGTAAAAGACATAAAACATTGATGCTAGTGCTACAAATAAAAATGAAAAATCAAAGTTCAATATATTATCTGAAAAAAACGAGAAAGGAATTTCAGAAAGTAAGAGAGCTGATATAAATGTAGTAGTCAGCATTGATGCAACTAATATCAGGTCAATAGAATAAGCTAAAAATCTTGAAGACAAAGACGCTGTCTCGATAGAAGTTTCATTCATCTCTAACTCAACATGCATAGTTTCTGTTTGAGGTTGAGCGTAGAAGGCTGAAAGCTCTCCCATCATTTGGGGTGATTTAGCAGCAACTTCAATATTGGATTGAGAGGGACTTAATTGTATTGATGTATTGAGCTTTTTTGCTCTAGCTTCTAGGTCAGATTTTAGGTCCATACTCTTTTGCTTAAGAGAAATTGCTACATCTTTTTTTTCTTTAATAGAGTGATGAAAACCTAAACCATCAGTAAGAGGTTTAAAAAGATTACCTTTATCTAAAAGGTTATCAATTTCAATGTCTTCTATATTATGCATAATAAATCCCTTTCTAATAGAATCGCATATAATCAGTCTATGATCAAATTTTAACACTCTCTCTTCCGAGTACAAATCCACTACATAAACTCACAGCCGTTGAAGCTCTTAAGATATTTGTTGGAAGATTAAACACATTTGGTGTTTTACTCAAAATTAAATTCTCTTCTTTTTCACTTAAACCACCTTCAGGTCCTATAATTATCAACAAATCTTCATCTGTGGTGTCAATTTTTTGATGGTTTTTAAGAGTCGATGAAAAATACACTAAACTCTTTTCAAGAGTTAATATTTCATCAAGCTTAGTCTCTTGAACCTTTGGAAAAATATAGTTGTTAGACTGCTCCATCGAAGAAATTATAATTTTTTTCACTCTATCATCTTTAAGATTATAGGTTTGTGAATATTCCGATTCATAGATATAAAGAGTACCTACGCCAATCTCAACAAGCTGTTTTATTGATAGGTCGAGGGCCTCTTTTTTAAGTTTACCTACGGCAACAGAAAACCTAACTCCTGAAGTTTTGGCTTTTTCTTTTTCTAAAATTTTGAAGGTTAGCTCTTTTTTAGTTAAATTTATAAGTTCTACCAAATAAACATTTTCATTTTCATCAAAGAAATTTACATTTTCTCCAACTTTGATACGAATAACATTTACGAGGTGATGAAACTCTTTAGATTTAAGTATAATTTCATCATCATAATCTTCTAAATTTTCAAGATAGAGAGATCTCATTGGTGTTTAAACAAGACTGCAATCCAGTCTCCCTTTCGTTCTACTTTTTGTAAAACTAAGTTAGAGTTTGCTTTTTCATATTGTGAAATTATATCTTCTTCTTGTTCTTTTAAAAGACCTGATAGTATCAAATAGCCATTTTTTTCAACATGAGTTGTTAGGTATTTTTTTTCAATTTCTAATACATTTTTAAGAATATTAGCAAAGATTAAATTATATTTTTTATCAATGACTTTTCTTTGATCTGGAAGAAGTAATGAAATTTGATCCATAGAAAATTCATTTAATTCGATGTTTTGGATACAATTATCGAGTGCTTCTTTTTCAATATCATACAAATCTAAGTTTGAATCGGGCTGTAAAAGTCTTAGACCTAAAGCTAAAATTCCAGAACCACAGCCAAAGTCCAAGCAGCGAACTCCTTTGAAGAAGCTATCCGTTTCAAGCATAAGCTTCATACAAAGAAACGTTGTCTCATGAGAGCCTGTTCCAAAACCCATTCCAGGATAAATATATAGTTTATTTTTTTTATCTGATTTATAGTCTTCTTTATTCCAAGAAGGAACGATCTCAAAATCCGAAGACACCTCTATTGGCGAGTAGGTTTCTCTCCAAGTTTCATTCCAATCTTCAACTGGCATTTCTATCAATTTTGATTTTAAATTCGAAAAATTTTCTAATGAATTTATAAAAGATGTTGCATCGTTTTTTGATGTAAAATAAATTTTTTTAACTAATGACCTATCACTAGTTACAACTTGTTCAACCTCTTCAATTACTGAAATAGGTATATCAGCTCCTGAGTACGATCTCTCCCCTAGGATTTCATCAACTCTATTTTCTTCAATAGAAAAGTCCTCTATACCACTAGATGAAAACTTCTCCATGGCAAGAGATTCAATCTCAGAAATCAATTCTGGGCCATCAAATCCACAAACTTCTACATAATAGTAATACTGCATAAGTCCTTATACTTAGAAAGATATAGCTATACGACTTTTTTAATTAGGCACTATAATTTTTACTCTAATTTGTTCAAATTAGCCCTTTTCTATGTTAGATCTATCTACTGAATATTACATGCATAAAGATTACTTGGAGAATAGATGTATATTGTTGGGATAGCTGGTGGTTCAGGATCGGGAAAGACAACTTTCGCAAAGAAGGTTTTAAAGAATATTGATAAGAGTGATGCCATCATTTTAAGCATGGATTCTTATTATCTAGATTCCCCCCCTGAGCATATTTTTACAAGTTCAGGAAATCCAAACTTTGATCACCCTCACTCATTTGATTGGGAACTTTTAAATCATCATATTTCCGAGTTAAAAGCCGGAAACTCTATTGATTGCCCAAACTATGATTTTAAAACAAATTCAAGAACTGAAACAACAACGAAAATAGGTCCAGCAAAAATGGTTTTATTTGAAGGAATTTTTTCTCTTTTTGATAAAGATATTAGATCGATGCTTGATATTAAATGCTTTTTGCATGTTGATTCCGACATTCGATTTACTAGGCGTTTACACAGAGATGTTAATGATAGAGGAAGGTCTCTTGAGTCTGTTATTGCTCAATACTATGAGACAGTAAGGCCTATGTATCAAAAATATTTAGATCCACAAAAGCAATACGCAGACTTCACTGTTGGAGAAGAAACTGATGTAGCATCAACAATCTTAGCCTCAAGATTGAAAGAGATATTAGAATTATGAACTTAAATTTTAAAAATTGTAAAATTTCAATAACTCCAATGGGTGGGGTTGGTGAAATTGGCTCTAACATGACAATTTTTGAAACTGAAAGTGAAAGAATCATAATCGATTATGGAATCCTATTTCCCTACGATGATTTTTTTGACATTAATTATCTTATAGTAAATCTAGACACTCTCGATAAAGACAAACCAACGAAACTTTTTTTCACGCACGGACATGAAGATCATATTGGTGCAGCTGTTCATATTATAGCTGAGCTCCCATTAACACAAATCTATGCTCCAGCATTTGCAGCAAAGCTCCTTGGGCGAAAATTTAAAGAAGCTAAAGTCTCTCCATCAGTAAAAATTTTTACGGAAGATGATATTATTGAATTTGGTGATTTTGAACTACATCCTGTTCATGTTACACATTCAATTCCACATACATTTGGTGTAATCATAAAAGATAAAAGTGATTTATTATCAATGCTTTTTATCTCTGATTTTAAATACGATTTAAATCCTTTGTATGAAAAACCATTTAATATTGAAAAAACTAAAAGGTTGTTTAATAATTCAAAAAACCGATACTGTTTTCTTGATTCAACAAATATTCTTTCTAATAAAAAAACTCTTTCTGAGAGTGATCTCATTGATGATTTAGATGAAATTTTTTCTAAGAAGAAAAGAACATTTATCACATTATTTTCTTCTAATATCTGGAGACTTCGTACTCTCTTTGAATTGGCAGCAAAGCATAATAGACATATCGTTCCTGTTGGAAGGTCACTGTTTTCATATTTAGATGCCGCAGAGTCTTGTGATTTAATTGATATAGATCCAAGCGTATATCGTGAAGCTGATCAACTTAACAATCATAACAGCGAAGACCTTGTGATTTTACTTACAGGTTGTCAGGGAGATCATTTTGGAGCTCTAAGACGTGTTACTTCTGGTGAGCATAAGTTCTTTAAGCCAAAAGATACTGATTTATTTGTTTTTAGTTCAAAATCTATTCCTGGAAATGAGAAAAAGGTAAATCGAATCTATAATAATATCTCTATGAAAGGTGCTCAAATTATTACGGCATCAGATATGCAAATTCATGCATCTGGACATCCTGGTCAAAAAGATCTTTTAGAACTTTTATCAGAAATTAATCCAACTCACTATGTGCCTATCCACGGAGAGGTGTTCTTTCTAAATAGACATATAGAATTTATTGAAGAAAAAACAAATGCAGCACCTGTGTTTATGAAAAATTTTGACTCATTAGTTATTTCAAATGATTTGTCTTTTAAGATTGTTGAACACCAGCCAACAGAACCAAAACTTATTCATAGTCGTGGCTTAGAGATTGAAAGAGAAAAAGTAAGTCAAAGAAGAAAGATGGCCTGTAATGGTGCAATCTTTATAAGTGTTTCAAAGAAAAAACGAGTTCTTTCATTAACTCATAAAGGTCTTCCACTACATATCGATCAGTATGAAGAAGCATTTCTTGATATTTTAAGTGAATACTTTTTTCAAGATATGAAAAATAAAGATGATGAATATTCTTCAGAAAAACTTAGAATAAAGACTCGCCAAGTTTATAATAATGTTCTTGGATATAAGCCTATCGTTAGTGTACATGTTTTATGATCTTTCTATATGCTTCAATTGTAATTATTCTTTTTGGTTTTTTCATAGTTAAATCTCAAAAGAATCAACATCAATCACAAACAGGGATTTGTTCTATTTGTGATAAAAGCTTTCCAGACAGTGAACTTCAAATGGATGAAACCTTATCTTTTTGTCCTGAACACTTTAAAGTCTATAATGAATCAAATTGGATTATTTCAAAGTCTGTTGAGTGCTCCGTAGGAAATGAAAAAGAAAGTGTTGAGTTATACGAACAAAAATTAAAAAATTTTCAAAATTCACAACTTGGATTTTTAAAAACTTCGTACAAAGAAGTTAATGGCGAAATAATTACAACTCTAGACTATTATATTCAAAAATAAAAAAGCCCTACACAGAGTAGGGCCTTCGTATTTGTAAATTAAATTTTTATTCTTATGCTTGAGTTTCTTGAGAGTTACCCTCTTTTCTCATAAAGCTTGGAGTATCAAATTCATCATCATCAAAATTCATAAATCCAAGTTTTTCAGCAATTGATTTTGCACGAGATCCCTCTTTTGCAACTTCCTCTTTCGTTGTGATTGTTGATTCACTTGAAAGCTCGTAGTTCTCACTAGAGTAGTCCTCAGTTGTTTTAGATGCTTCGTAGTTATTTGCAGCTTGCTGAATAGTTTGAGCTAAGTTTGTTCTCTCTGTTGCTGGAGCAGATCCTGATAGATCTTCATACTGCGCTTGAGATTGCTCAAATGTTTCTTCTTTAACTTCATTAACTGAGCTTTCAGTTAAGAATGAATCTAAAGATGATGTGTCATTTGTTATAGCTTCAGAGAAAGCCGGTAGTTCTTCAATAACTGGCTCTTCCATAATTGCTGGTGCAATCGGTGCTGAGAAAGTAGTTGGTTCAAGAGGAGCAGAAAGAGTTTCTGGCTTTTGAACTTCTTTAACAGGCTGTCCACCACCAAGGCCAGTAGCGATTACTGTAATCTTAATGTCTTCACCTAAATTATCATCTATAACTGTTCCAAAAATTATTTCAGCATCTTCATCAGCTGCTTCCATAATTAATGTAACTGCTTCATTAGTTTCATGCATTGATAATGAGCTATCACCAGAAATATTAATGATAATTCCAGTCGCTCCATCAATTGAGATATCCTCTAGAAGAGGTGAGCTAATTGCATCAGTTGCTGCTTTAACTGCTCTATCCGGACCGGAACAAATTCCTGTTCCCATTAATGCTAAACCTTTATTCGCCATTACAGTACTTACATCTGCAAAGTCAGCATTGATAAATCCAGTATTATTAATTAGATCAGAAATACCTTGAACTGCATGAAGAAGAACTTCATCAGCTTTTCTAAAAGTATCAACAAGAGAAAGACTCTCTCCTGCAATTTGAAGTAATCTTTGATTTGGAATTGTAATAAGTGAATCAACACATTCTTCAAGAGCTTGAATTCCAAGTCCTGCTTGCTTCATTCTCTTTTTACCTTCAAACATGAATGGCTTTGTAACAACACCAACTGTAAGTGCTCCCATTTCTTTTGCAAGTTTTGCAATTACTGGTGCAGCACCCGTTCCTGTTCCACCACCCATACCGGCAGTAACAAAAACCATATCTGATCCATCTATAACATCACTTAATCTTTCATAGTCATCAAGAGCAGCCTTTCTTCCAACTTCAGGATTTGCTCCGGCTCCTAGACCTTTTGTTAAGTCTGTTCCTAATTGAATTTTTGTTGAAGCTAAACTTGCTGCAAGAGCTTGAGAGTCAGTATTTGCAACTATAAACTCAACTCCAGAAAGTCCAGATCTAATCATTGTGTTTACAGCGTTACATCCGCCGCCTCCAACACCAATAACTTTTATCGTTGCCCCAGTTAATTCTTCTTTTTGATCGGCAATTTCAAACATAATTCCTCCGAATTAGAAAATCTCTTTAAATACGCTTTTAAGCGAATCACTAAATTTACCAAGGATGTCGTGTTCACTTGATACATGATTTTGAGATTTCTTTGATTTTTTATTACTATTAGTTTCTATATCTATATTCGATTCAAGCATTAATCCAAGAACAGTTGAGAACTTAGGATTTTGCATTATATTAGTCATTCCACCAAATGGTTTTGGAAAACCAATCTTTGCTGGTTTTTCTAAAACATATTCAGATAACTCTTGAAGACCTTTAATTAAAGCTCCTCCTCCAGTTATTACATAACCACCATTAATTAATGTTTGGAGATTATTATCTTTTACGATTCCATCAATTACATTTAAAAGCTCTTCAGATCTTGCACCTAAAACTTCAGCAACAGTTCCAAGCCTTACTTCTCTAGGTTTAGTTCCAGAGAGGCCTTGTACTGATACATGTGCTGATTGATTTACTTTTTCAGGTAATACACATCCGTGATTAAGTTTTATTCTTTCTGCTTCATTATGAGGAATTTTTAAAGCGACAGCTAAGTCATTCGTAAAGTGATTTCCACCAACAGGTATGATTTGTGAATGAATAAGACTTCCATCTTTCCAAACAGCTATATCAGTTGTTCCACCACCGATATCAACTAATACAACTCCAAGTTCTTTCTCTTCAGTTGTTAAAACTGATCTTGAAGAAGCAATTGGTTGTAGAATTATATTATCAGCATGAATACCTGCAGCTTCTACACACTTAATTAAATTTTGAATTAGTGGAGTTTTACCAGTAACAATATGTACATGTGCTTCAAGTCTAGAACCACACATTCCAATTGGATTTTTTATTCCTGAAGTATTATCTACTCTAAACTCTTGAGGTATAACATGAAGAACTTCTCTATCAGATGGAATTAATACGGCCTTAGCAGCTTCTACAACTCTATCTACATCAGCTGCATCGATCTCTCTGCCTTTTACAGCAACAACACCTGAGCTATTAAAACAATATATATGATTCCCAGCGATACCGATCGTTGCATGTGTAATATCTGAAACCCCAGACATCTGTTTTGCATCTTCGATAGAACATCTTATTGAGCGCACCGTTTTATCGATGTTTACAACTGAACCTTTCTTTAAACCGTAACTTGGATGTGAACCCACCCCAATAATTTCGATGCCATCAGAACTCGCTGAACCAATTATGGTGCAGACCTTTGTCGTTCCTACGTCTAGTGATATTACTTGTTTTTCATTCATGCGAGATTCCTTTCTCACTATATTTTTTTTAATAATATAGTTACAGATTCATTCTGTAATCATTGTGCAATACGCACATATAAAAATTCTAGATTGTGTCAGAGAACTTGACAACTATTTTTTTAGAATTGGTAAGATTTATAATGGCTGGGATAGATTTTTTCTTTTTCATGTAAGTTACTACTTTTACAAGTTTCCCGACCTTTTCACTCCAGTAGTCTTTTCCAAGGAAAACACTAGATGCACGACGATTAACTGACAATATAATAGTTAACTCATTACTTTCATTAACAATTACCTCTGAAATCTTTTTTCTGAAGTCTGGTGTCATATTGGCCACAAGTGAAGTGACTTTATCGTGAATATTCTTATCAAGAGCTGAAACTGGCAGTGCTAGTTCTGGAAGTTTTTTGGAAAGCTTCTTCTCTCCTCTTAACAAAACCTCGTAAGTTGGATCTACAAGTTTTCCAGAATCAACTAAAATTGCTGTATAGTATTCATCGCCATTTGATTTATAAATTTGGACTTTCATAAGTGCCTCTGGACACTCGAAGTTAAATTTTAATTTATTTAATAATGGATCATAGCTTATTTTATAATCGCTTAAGAAGTACTTCTCATCGAGCTTTTCGCTTACGATTAGCTCTTTTACGTCTTTTAATGAATTATTTTTTTCAAACTCTTTCATTAAAAGAAGTGTTAATTTTCCACCTATTTTTGAAGGACACTTATTAAAATAAGTTTTATATTTTAATTTATCGACAAGTTTTCCTCTTCTTAACTTTCCAAAAGCTGTCAGTGAAAACATAAAAGAAAATAGGATTACAAAATTAAATAAATTTTTCATACTAATAGTTTAATAGACTTTTGCTTCTAATTCAAACTCAATCCCAGAAAACAAATCTAGTTGGTACTTTAAGAGCTCAACCATCTCTATAAAATCACCAGATGTTGCTGTTCCATCATTTTCAATAAAGTTTGCATGCATTGGACTAACTCTTAATCCTGAAAGTGAAAAACCTTTAAGGCCACAGACGTCAATAAATTGACCGGCTCTATGAGATTCATCATAATTCTTAAAAACACATCCACAATTCTTTGTAGTAAGCGGTTGCGTACTTTTTCTTAGATCCAAATAATTAGTTATTTTTTGACCAATAGATAAATCAATTCCATTATGAATAAGCTTTGCGGAAAGAATTATGTCACCTTCAGATAGAAATTTATTTTTTCTGTAGGAAAATGATTCTTCAGAAGTCTCAACTGTTTTAACTTCTAATTGTGAAGTTAGGATCGTTACTGATTTAACTAAGCTTCCAATCTCACCAAGATTAGTTCCTGCATTCATAAAGATTGCACCACCAAGACTTGCGGGAATACCTGTAAACACTTCCCAGCCCGAAAGGTTAAATTTCTTTGCATGAGAAGTTAATATATTTAGAGGGACACTAGCTGGTAGCTCATATTCATCCCTAACTTTAGAAAGATAGTTTCTATCAAATTCAAGCTTCAGCTTTATAAAAAGAACTTTATCCGTTTGATGTATGATTTGATTCGCACCCCATCCAACGAGATGGTACTGCATATTTTCTTCAAGAAGAATTCTAATCACTTCTTTTAGAGAATTTAAGTCACTTACTAATGCAATAGAGCCCTTATTGTTTAGTCTAATCGTTGTATATTTTTCTAAATTAATATCTTGAAAGAGTTCTACTCCAGGTAAGGAGGAAATTCGTTTACTGTAATTCATCTTTTACTATCTGTTTTGCAATTTTACTTATTGCTCCTGCACCCAAGACAAGAACTACCGCGTTTTCATTTTTATAAGACCTAAACACCTTATTGATTTCATTTGTATCTTCTAAGTAATCAGATTCGACACCTGTATTTGAAATACTTTTTACTAGCACCTGAGAATCTATATATTCAATTGGTTTCTCATTTGCTGCATATATGGGTGAAACATAAAC
The DNA here is from genome assembly GCA_937120495.1 of uncultured Oligoflexia bacterium. Lineage (GTDB taxonomy): Bacteria > Bdellovibrionota > Bacteriovoracia > Bacteriovoracales > Bacteriovoracaceae > CAKZJW01. The sequence continues at coordinate 58,384 of CAKZJW010000004.1, read as the reverse complement.
TTTGTCCGCATCTTTAAAGGAAGCAACAAAGTCATTCCAAAAATTTTTAGTTCGCGTATATCGATGTGGTTCAAAACAGACAATAACTTTTTTATTCTGATATCTATTTTTAACAGTTGAAATTGTTGCAAGTATCTCTGTTGGATGATGTGCATAATCATCAATTATAACAAAATCTTTTCTTTCGAATATTTTATCTTGTCTTCGACTTACCCCTTCAAATTTTATTATATTTTTCGAAATATCAATTAAGGATGTTCCGTAGCTATGAGCCAGTACAATTGCACCTAAAGCATTTTGTATATTGTGTTCACCACTTAAGCTTATTTTAAACTCAACCACTTCCTCTTTATAATGCAAATTAAAGCTAGCTCCATCTTCTCCATCTTTAATATTCTTTGCTAAATAATCAACGGAATCGGAATAAATCTTTTTCGAATCAACACCAAAAAATTTATGAGGCCTCTTCAATTTGTTTAGGATCTCAACAGATGGTTTGTCGTTCGCATTTAAGGCCACAACCCCATAAAAAGGAACTTTATTTGAAAAATTTATAAAGGCTTCTTTTAAATTTTCAAGGCTTCCATAATGATCAAGATGATCATTATCAATATTAGTAATTACCGACATGATTGGATTTAGATATAAAAAAGATCCATCAGATTCGTCTGCTTCAGCAATTAAAAGTTCACCCTTTCCAATCCCGGCATTATCTTCAAGGTTTTTTACAAGTCCTCCAACAATATAAGTTGGATCAAGGTTTAAACCACTCATTATAGTTGCTAGAAAGCTCGTCGTTGTCGTTTTCCCGTGAGAGCCAGCAATAGCGAGGCCGTACTTTAAACGCATAAGTTCAGCAAGCATCTCCGCTCTTTTAATCAGGGGTATATTAAGTTTTTTTGCTTTAATAATTTCAGGATTTTCACTATTAATTGCTGATGAATAAACAACGATTTGTACGTCTTGGATATTTTCTTCTTTATGGCCTTTAAAGATTTCAGCTCCAGCTTTTTTCAATTTTAAAACTGTTTCACCCTCACCAAGATCAGATCCACTTACTCTATAACCTAAGTTCATTAAAACCTTAGCAATGGCACTCATTCCAATGCCACCAATTCCAATAAAGTGAAGCTTAAGGTTTTTATTTATTCCATACATTCTTTAATTACCTTTTCAATTACTTCGTAAGGAGAATTTTTTTCAATAAATGGTTGATATTTTTTTGTAAAATCTATTCTACCAATACTTTCGTCTATCTTGGACTTTAACTCATTTTTATAAAGATCTTTATCTAGTGGAAACACAGGAAACTCAGAAGATCTTTTTAACTCCTCTGCGTTGTAAACTTGATGATTATCAGCGTGGTTTGGAAAAGGAATTAGTATGCATGGTTTGGATACAACCTTAAGCTCAGAAACCGTTGAGGCTCCAGCTCTTGCAATTATAACATTTGCCCAGTCATAAGCTTTTTGCATATCATCTATATATTCAACTTGTTTATAATTACCTACAGATATTAAATTTTCACTATCAGCCTTTCCTACTTGATGAAGAATGTTGTATTTTTGATCCTCCGCCAAAAGAGAAACAGCATCATTAATTTGTTTTGATCCAAGGCTTCCACCATAGACTAAAACTTTAATCTTTCCATCCAATTTTTGTTCACTAAATTTAATTGTTTTTCGAATTGGATTTCCAGATAAAACCGTTTTAGAGTTCGACTCTAAACCCTTCGTTACTTCAAAATTAACAAATATTTTTTTAGCAAATCGAGCCAAAAGCTTATTTGTTAATCCAACAAAAGCATTTTGCTCTAAGATAAATATAGATCTTCCAGTAAAGTAGCCTGCTAATAATGTTGGGCCACATACATATCCGCCAGCTCCTAATAAAAACTTAGGTCTATCTTTTATTGATTTAAAGATAAGTTTAAAAAACATAAGCATGTTCAAAAATAGATTTATAATTAATGAAAATGGATTTGTTCCGCGAAGAGGTTTACTATTTAGATGAAAAACATTTTCGTCTTTAAATAATTTGTAATCAAGGTGTCTAACACCTGTTATATAAAGAACATTATATTTTTTTTTATATTCTTGCCCAAGTGCCTTTGCTGCATTTATATGTCCGGCTGTTCCACCTGCTGCAATATAAATTGTTTCCATTCTCAGTCCTAATTAAAAGAATAACTTCTATTAGAGGAAGTCTCTTCTTCAATTTGAGACTTTGGTTCTAGGGCAGAAAAAACAAGTCCAAGAGCACAAAGATTTGCAACTAATGAAGAACCACCGTATGAAATAAAAGGAAGATTAAGTCCCTTTGTTGGAAGTAAACCTAGTACAACACCCATATTTAAAAATGCTTGAAATCCAATTGAAAAAATAATTGCTGAAATTAGCATTGTATTAACCTTACTTTTTACAGTAAGAGCAAGCCTAAAGCCTAAATAAATAAAAACGAGATAAAAAAGAACAACAAAAATAACGCCAACAAGACCAAGCTCTTCACCGATTACACTAAAGATAAAGTCGTTATAAGCCTCTGGAAGATAGTAAAGTTTCTCGTTACTATTTCCAATTCCTTTTCCAAAAACGTGACCATTTGCAAAGGCAAGGTAAGATTGAATAATTTGAAAACCTGAACCTTGAGGATCTGCCCAAGGATCTAAAAATGTCATAAGCCGCTTAACTCTATATGGTGCTGCAACTAAAATTGCCGCTCCTGAAGCGATTGAAACACACATCGCAGAATAAAAATATCGGCGAGGTAGATCACTCATGAACCAAATAAAACCTATAAGAACGGCCGTGATACTGAAAGTTCCAAAATCTGGTTGTAAAATTAAAAGTCCAAGAGGAACGAGTAAATTTAGAGCATAAAGAAGTTTGTCATTTCTTGTGTATTTAGAAAAATTTGAAAAGTAGTTAATTGCACAGAACATAACTGAATATTTTACAAATTCTCCAGGCTGTAAATTTAGACCAAAGATACTTATCCATCGACTAGAACCCTTTATAACCAATCCCAAAGGTGTAAATGTTAAAAGAAGTAAAAATGTTGTAAGAATATTTATTTTATAGATATTTTTATACCAGAAACCAAGTTTTGATTTTGATAAAGCCAGGGCAATACCAGAACCTAATATTAAAAAAATAACTTGTTTAGAAACAAAATGAACAGAAGATCCTAGATTCTCTTTAGCGACAATCCAGCTTGATGACCACACCATTACCAGACCAATAAAGGCAAGTAAGCTTACATCATACAGAAAGTATTTTTTGAGTTTCTCTGTCATACTCTAATGGTATAGATTATGACAAAGAACATCAATCATTTTTGAGTGTTTTAATTATAATTGGAAAATTAGTTTTTTGAAGTAATTCCCTTTCTCTTCATAATCTCTGAAAATATCAGTTGAATCATTACCAGGACAAAGAATTATTGTATCTCCCGTTCTTGATTTTTGGAATGCAAGAAGAATTGATTCATCAAAAGATCCAACTAGAAATGTTTGTGTTGAATCACCGATAATTCTATTCATATTTTCTTTACACTCACCCACAAGAACCATTAGGCGAACTTTTTCGTTAATTATTTCGTTGTAACCTTCATACATCTGTTCAGTATCTTTACCACCAGAAATAAGAATTACAGAACCTTTAAGGTTTTTAAGTGTCTCGGCCATCTCTGCCATTGTTTCTGACTTAGCATCGTTGTAAAACTTAACACCACTTTTTTCGATAACAAATTCCATTCTATGAGGAATCCCAGGAAACTTCTCAATACACTCTTGAATAGATGCATCTGAGACTTTAAGTGCTTTTAGAGCTGTAATTGCTCCGAGTAAATTCTCTCTATTATTTTGACCTACAATTCTCATTTTATTAACTTTAAATTCTGAATGGTAGTGTGTATTTGAGTGAACACGTTTTTCATGGAAGTGTGTTCCTTGAATTTCAGTGATAACGCCCATCTTTACAAATGACTTTCTCGAATACCAAAATGTTTGAGCCTGGCTATTTCTTAAAATAGAATTGCTTGAAAGTTTATCAAAGTTAACAATTAGATAATTTTCTGGAGTTAGGTTTTTAAGAACCTTTAATGAGTTTTCAATATATTCACCAGCTGTTTTAAAGCGTCCATCAATTGTTCGTTCATCAATATTTGGATATACAGCCAGAACAGGGCTAAAGTTATCCATCGATTGTAATTGAAGAGGACTTACCTCTACAACAACATAGTCAATCGTATCTTTTTCTGGTTGAACCAAAAAATTACAGAATGGCTCACTACTTGTTCCACCAACAAATACATTTTTCTTATCAAGTTTTAATGCAAAACCAATCATATGAGCAATTGTTGTTCTTCCCTTACTACCACAAACAGCAATAATAGGTTTTTTACAATTCGCATAGGCAAAGGAGAATTCACTATAAACTTCTTTTCCAGCATTACGAGCAGCTTGAAGTTGAGGCATATTAGGATCAACAGAAGAAGAATAAACTACAATATCAGCAGCTAAGAAATCTTCTTCCTTATGCTCACCTAAAGTCATTGCAGGTGTTGGATTAACTTTCTTTAGTCTTTTAACTGGTTTATTTAAGTCAAAGATAGGTTTAATATCTGTAACTCTTATTTCACACTTAAATTGATTGAATAAATTAATCAAAGCAAATCCCGTTTTACCAAGACCGATGATTAATACTTTTTTACCACTATATCTTTCCATTAAAACTCCTATCTTAACTTAAGTGTTGCTAATGCAAGGATTGAAAGCACGATACTTATAATCCAAAACCTTACAATAACCTTTGGCTCGGCCCATCCCTTTAATTCAAAGTGATGATGAATGGGAGCCATTTTAAATATTCTTTTTTTTCTAATTTTATAAGAACCAACTTGCAAGATTACCGATATCGCTTCCATAACGAATATTCCACCGATAACAACAAATAGTATTTCATTTTTTGTGACAACTGCGATTGCGCCAAGAACACCACCCAAAGAAAGTGATCCAACATCTCCCATAAAGATTTGTGCTGGGTAAGAGTTATACCAAAGAAAGCCCACACTCGCGCCAACGATTGCTGCTGCCAAGACCATTAACTCCCCAACATTTTCAATGTATGGAATGAATAGGTAATGAGAAATAGTCATATGCCCTGCTACATAAGCTAGCAGTCCAAGAGTTGCAGAACTAGTAATTACTGGTCCTGTTACTAATCCATCAAGCCCATCTGTTAAGTTAACAGCATTACTTGAACCAACAATAACTATACTTGCAAAAACAATATAGAACCATCCAAGATCTATTAGTGGACCTTTAACAAAAGGTACATACAGGCTTGTATCAATTACCTGATAATGAACAAGTAACCAACTTGCAATTATCGCTGTTAAAAACTGCCAAAGAAGTTTTCCTTTTGCAGAAACACCATCAGAATTTTTTTTAATTATTTTTAGATAGTCATCAAGCCAACCTAAGAAAAAATAAGAAAGCATAACACCGATACAAACAAGAAGTGGCGGCGAAGAAAAATTTCCAGTAATTCCAATTGAAAGTAAAACAGAACCTATAATAAAAATTCCACCTAAGGTTGGCGTTCCCGCCTTTTTTAAATGAGCCTTCGGACCATCTTCTCTTATTGATTGTCCAAATTGTTTTCTTTTCATGAAGTTTATAAAGTGTTTACCCCAAAGAATTGAGATAATTGAAGCTAAAACAAAAGACAAAAATGAACGAAACGTAATATATTTAAATACGTTAAAGAACGATACGTCCAAGCTTAGTGGATATAACAAGTGATACAACATTAGTTTTTTGCCTTAGTTTTTCTAATGTAAAGTTATATCTAAGATTGACTCAAGTTGTAAAGACCGGCTGCCTTTAATAAAGATGTATTTATAGTTATTTAGAATTGATTTTAAAAATTCACTCTTAAGCTCTTTTGCTGTTGAATAAACTTTTGCATCGCTATATCCAGATTGAAAATCGTTTGCATGACGCCCAACAAAATAGATATTTTTAATTCCTCTTCCACGAAGCTCTGTAGCCAAATCGGCATGGTACTTTGACGCTCCACGGCCTAATTCATTCATATCACCAATGATCAGACAATAATCCTTACCTGCAACATCTAGAAATCCATCAATAGCTGCTCTCATTGAACTTGGGTTTGCATTATAGGCATCTAAGAATATTTTGGAATTATCTTTTACAATCCACTCAGATCTATTTGCTGTGGGCTTGAAGTTTTCACAAGACGAAATAAATTTTTGCGTGTTAGCTGGATCAAGACTTTTGGCCACGACAAAAGCAAGGCAAAGATTATAAAAATTGTGCTTCCCAGTAATAAACCGATTATTGAGTGTATATTCATGTGAATTATTCTTAATTAATAATTTCTCTTTATCAATAAAAAACTGGTCATCACTAGGACATAATCCATATGTTGAAACAAAATCCTCTCGGTCTAGAGTTTGTAGAAATTCATCATCAATATTTTGAAAAAATAAATTCTTTTCTTTTCCACAGTTTTTTACAGCATAATATAGATAGCCCTCTTCTTTAAAAACGTTTTCTCTATTTTCAAAAAATTCTAAATGAGTATCACCAATATTAGTTGTTACACCGTACTTAGGATTTACAATATTACAGAGAGTTTCAATTTCCCCTGGATGATTTGATCCTAGTTCAACAATTGCATATTTAGTTTTTGATGTAATTTGTAAAAGCGTAAGTGGTACACCAATATGGTTATTATTGTTTTTTTGAGTACAAATAGTCTCTGGGTGGACTGTTTTTAAAAGATGATAAAGCATCTCTTTAGTTGTTGTTTTACCGTTAGAGCCAGATATCGCAATTAACTTTCCACCATTATCTTGAAAACGATCACTAAGAATCCTTGTGATCTCTTGTAAAAAGAGAATAGAATTTTTTGTTTTAATAAAAACAAAATCATTTTTATATTTTTCAACAATTTGATTGTTTTCAGATGTGTCAGTGTAGATAACAAGCTTTACTTTTTTATCTACAATCGAATTTAAAAAATTCATGGCATTAAATTTCTCACCAGTAATTGCTAGAAACGTTTGTCCAGGGTTTATACTTCTAGAATCAGTAGAGATATCAAGCTTGTAATTTGGCTCAATTTCACCAATGAGATCAACAAAAGATTCACATTTTTTTATGTCTTCACTATAAAGCATTTAATACCTTTTTAACTTCATCTTCATCGCTATAGTATCTCTTCTGACCAGCTTGATCTATATATTTTTCATGACCCTTTCCAGCCACTAAAATAATTTTTCCATGGTTTTCTTCAATTGCTTTTTTAATTGCTAAAGCTCTATCTTCAACACATTCATAATTTTTTGACTTAAATCCTAAAACAATATCATCGATTATTTGTAATGGATTTTCAGTTCTTGGATTATCTGATGTAACAAAAACTTTTTCAGAAAATTCTTCACAAGCTTTTGCCATAAGTGATCTTTTTTCTCTATCGCGATCTCCACCACATCCCATAACAGTTATAACGCTCGGATAAGTTTTTTTCAATTCTCTTCCAATATTTAGTAGTGCATCTGGTGTGTGCGCAAAGTCTATAATAACTGTAGTTTCACCTTTTTTAATTATATTAAAGCGACCAGGTGTTTCTTTTAAAGAATGATAATCATCTTTTGAAATCCCAACATTAAAGTCATTTAATACAGACGTTGCGAGAGAAAGATTTTTCTTATTATATGAAATGGAAAAATAGTTATGGTTTACATTCTCTATTGGCTCTATGAATTTAAGTTTTTCATTTTTCACAGCATCAAACAAACCCATATCTTCTTTCGATATAAAGCAATTTTTCTTTGTTATGTCTAAAATTTTTAATTTTGCTTCAAAGTATTCACTCATTGTTCCATGAAAGTCCAAGTGATCTTGAGAAAAACTTGTCCAAGCACTAGAGTCAAATTTAAGCCCATTAAATCTCTCTTGCATAAGTGCATGGCTTGAAACTTCAAAAAGTGCAAACTCGGTTTTGTAACGGTAAAGAGACTTTCTTATATCTATATAATTCGGAGTTGTTAAAGAAAAGTCTTCGACTTTTTTATCATTTTTCCAAACACCTAATGTTCCAATACTTAAAACTTCTTTATTTTTTAAAACAAGTAATTGTCTCATGATATCAACTGTCGTTGTTTTACCATTGGTGCCTGTGACACCTATTATGTTTTTTGCATTTATAGGATAGATATTATCTGAGAGTTCTTTTTGTTTATCAAAAAAGGTTTTAGTTTTTATACAAACAACTTTATCAATTGGTTCAATCTCAATATTTATATAACATTTATGAAATTCAGTTTCAGATAGTCTTTGCTTAAACTCATCAATTCTTTTTTTTGTTGATGCTGGAAAGTAATAAAAAAGAATGGAATTTTTATTACATTCAGATGTTTTCCATTGAAGATTTAACTTAGTCATATGCTGGTGCTTTAAACTGTAGCTTAACCAGAGTCCCCTTAGTAAGCGGCTCTCCAGCTGCTGGAAACTGCTTTGAAACGACACCAAAGCCCCTATATGAATACTTTATTTTTGTTCTATCTAGAAGATTAAAAGCACTATTTTTATCAAGACCTAAAAGATTTGGAACCTTTCCTTTTACAACTCTTCTTTTAGAGGATTGTTTAATGCGAACTTTATCAATAGATCTTCCCGTTCTTACTTTAACCTTTGCAAGCTGGTTATATTCTTTTCTCTTATAGAGAATACTTTTAATTACTTTTTGAACAATAGGTGCTGCAACAGTGTTTCCATAATAAGCTTTTTTAGGTTTTTTTACATAAGCTGATACGACAAATTTCTTTCCAACATTTAATGGGAAGCCTATAAAGCCCGCATTATAACCGTGATATCCACCTTTTTTGCCCACGGCCTGAGCCGTACTTGTTTTACCTGCAATAACAAAGTGAGGAACAATTGCCCTTGAACCAGTTCCCTCTTCAACTGCTTTGACTAACATTTTCTGAAGAGTCCTTGCTGTCGATTTAGAAATTATTCTATCTTTTTTTACTTTTGTTTTATCTGTTACTTTGATTAGTGTTGGCTTAACATATTTACCATCATTTGCAATAGAAGCATAAGCCGCTAGCATCTGCATTCCAGTTGTCGCTACACCTTGGCCAAAACTAATATTACTTAATCTTAATGGAGTAATATTTACTCTAGAGTCCAAACTACCCTTTGCTTCGCCAGGAAGTTCAATTCCTGTTTTCATCCCTATTTTAAATTTCTTTAATGTTTTTCTAAGATTTGGATATGTCAGATCAAAGGCAATCTTTGTTGTTCCAATATTTGAACTATATCTCAATATATCTTCAACAGATAACCATTCATAAGCATGTTTATTGTCGGATTCTTTTATGTAGTGATTCCCCACTAAGTAGCGTCCTCTTTCGCAATAATAATTCGTATCTATTTTTACGATATTATTTTCTAAAGCTGATGCAATTGTTAGAGTCTTGAACGTTGACCCTGGTTCAAATTGATCTGAAACAAAAGACATTCTTCTTTGATGAAGTTTAGTTTTCTTAATATCATTTGGATCAAATGTTGGATAATTTGCCATTGCCCATATTTCACCAGTTTCAGCATCCATTACTGCTGCTCCACCACTCTCACCTTCGAATTTTTCAACACCCTCTTTTAAAAATGTTTCTAAAGACGCTTGAATATCCTTATCAATACTCAACTGAAGGTCTTGTGACTTACCAGGAACAGAGACTTGCTTATATTTTATTTTTCTTCCCTTAGCATCTTTACTGTATCTTTCAATTACAGCCTTTCCTTTAAGCTTCTCATTAAAAGAATATTCTATTCCTGATAGCCCATCATTATCAATCCCAACAAACCCAAGAGTCTGAGCCAGTAATTCATGATTTGGATAGAGTCTACTCATCTGCTTTCTAACAGTTATATCTTTCATGCTTTTTAAAAGTTCTAATTGTTGCTCATTGATAGCAACTTTTCTACCAAGCCAAGTAAACTTTCCTTTTCTTTTAACTGCTGATCTCTTGAGCTTGGGAAAATTAAGCTGAGGAACAATTTTTTCCAATTGCTCTAATCTTCTAAGAGTTTCATCTCCACCTTTTGGATAAGTAAAGAGGTCATAGCTTTTGATATTAATTGCCAGAGGTGAGCCGTTGCGGTCTAAAATATGACCACGTTGAGGATAACTCTTAACTTCTCTTTTAACCTGGCTATTTGAGTATGTAATTAATTTGTGACGGTTAAGGATTTGAACCTGAGCTGCACGAAAAATAACAGCTAAGAACAAAAGACTTACTCCAACAAATACAATTCTAATTTTATTTTTCATAAGCTTTCTATTCTACGGGATGATTATAATATGCTTTTCGTTTGGTTCTTTTAATTTATATTTTCTTGCAAAACCTTTAAGGTTTTTTATTGAAAGCATTCTAGCTCTCTCAGCCTTTAATTCTTTATTTTCAGTTTCTTCAATTTTTATTTTTTTAGAAAGATCACTAAATCGATAATCTTGCTCTAGTCCTTTCATTCTAATAAGAACGAACATCACACCTAGTGTCGCTAACACACAGATTAATGGAAATGTTTGAGAAGTTAATACGTATTTATTTAAAAAAGCCTTAAGAAAGTGCTCTTTTTTCGAACGACGAGACTTTGTTCTTCTTGTAGTCATAACAACCCTCCATGGCGTTACAATAAGTTAAAAGATAATAGTTAAGAAATTTTTTGAATAACTCTCAACTTAGCACTTCTAGACCTTTTATTTTCAGAAATTTCTTCTTCTGATGGCAAAAGTGGTTTCTTAGTTAATATTTTAGCAATATTTTTATCAGTTTGAAAAATTTCTTTAAATTTATGCTTAACAATTCTGTCTTCAAGAGAATGAAAACTAATAATTACTAAGGTTCCACCGACATCTAAAATATCAAAGAGTTTTTGTATAGTATTCTCAAGCACTTCTAATTCAGCGTTAACAGCGATTCTTAGAGCTTGAAAAGTTCTTGTTGCTGGATGAGTTTTTCCGAATCTCATTTTCTTTGGATAAGCATGAAAACAGATATCTTCTAGCTCTTTTGTCCTAGAAATCGGATTTTCAGCTCTTCTTGAAACAATTTCTGCTGCAATTCTTCTAGAAAGTCTCTCTTCTCCGTATTTGAAGATTAAATTTGCTATATCTTCTTCATCATAATTATTTAAAATATCAGCCGCTGTTTCAATCTCATCATTTTCATAATCCATTCTCATATCAAGAGGAGCATCCTCTCTAAACGAGAATCCTCTATCAAAAGTATCAAATTGATGTGATGAAACGCCAAGGTCCATTAATATACCTTGAAATTTTAATTCAGGCTTATTCTGCTCAACCCATTGAGGAAAATCAGTATAATTTGTTTTAATTAGATGAACTTTTCCCTCTAAGGAGTTTTCTTTTATTCTTTCATTTCCATTTTTAATTGCATCCGGATCTTGGTCTGTTGAGTAAACTTGAGCTTTATCAGAACTGTTCGCAAGACCAAAAGTATGCCCCCCAGCTCCAAAAGTCATATCAGCAAAGATTTCTGATGATGAATCATTTAAAGTCAGAGCATCAAGACACTCTTTATACATAACTGAATAATGTTTTCCGTAATTTTTAGACATTAATTTAAAAGTGTTTGAATTATTTCATTTTGAGATGAATTAATTATTTCTGGATTTGTAACAACTGCATATTTATTCTCTGCTTCAAATTCAATTGGTGTTTTACAAAGATCAGGAACCATTTCTAAGATTAGCTTTTGAGCTGATTTATAATTATCACCCATAACTCTCATTATTTCCTCTACCGTACAATGCTCAGCCTTCCAACAATCGTAATCAGTAACCATTGCAACAGTTGAATACGCCATCCCAGCCTCTTTGGCCAAGAATGCCTCTGGCACATTTGTCATACCGATAACATCTGCACCAAAAGATCTATAAATATTTGATTCAGCTTGAGTTGAAAATTGTGGCCCTTCTATACAAAGATATGATCCACCTAATCTAAAAGGAACATCAGTTCTTTTTAAACATTCTTCAATTCTAGATCTAAGGTCTAGATTTACAGGATGAGCGACACTCACATGACCAACAACTCCCTGTTCAAAAAATGTTCTTTTTCTAAGGCCTTTGGTCCAGTCGATAAATTGATTAACAAGAACAAAGTCACCTGGAGCATGCTCTTCTTTAAGAGAACCAACAGCTGAAATACTTACAACCGTGTCGACACCTAAAGTTTTTAATGCGTAAATATTTGCTCTGTAATTGATTTCAGAAGGTGAAATATGGTGGCCTTTTCCATGTCTTGGAACAAAGTAAAACTCATTACCATCAACTGATAATTTTAAAACATTTCCACTTGGCTTACCATAAGGCGTATCAACGCTGATTTCCTCAACGACAGAAACACCTTCAATATTATAAATTCCACTTCCGCCAATTACAGCTAGTTTTGTCATTATTTACCTAAACAGTTTTTACCATATCTACTTGTTTACCAAGAGACTTTGATTGTCTCCCTACTATATTTGAAGACTCTTCTTTTTCTGCTTCATCTTTACATGAGATACATAGGTCGGCAGTTGGTCTTGCCCAAAGACGCTTAAAACTTATAGTTTCATCGCACTCCTCACAACATCCGTATTCACCTTCATTCATTTTTTCTAAAGCTTGCTTTAGTTTCTTTGAATAAAATACATCTCTATTTCTAAATCTAAGCATTTGAGAACGCTGATAGTCTGCAGTTGCCTGATCAACTTCATCTGATCTCTCTTCACTTTTGATGGTAAACATTTCTTCATCAATTCCAAGCTTTGTTAATACTCTCTCTCTCTCTGCTTGAATCTTGTCTTTAATCTGCGCTAATTGTTTTTTTGTAAGCTTCATAAGCCTCCTCTCTCAATTGTCCAGTCCACCCTTAATATTCAAAAGAACTAATTTACTAATCATCTTTAAAGTTTCAAAGACACCCTCACCTTTTACGGCTGTTGCTTCAAAAGCTGGTAGATCATGTTCATTTAGTTTTCTTTCTAAGTCTTGTGTTGCGATTGTGTTTGGTAGATCTCTCTTATTCCATTGAAAAACTAAAGGTACTTTTTCAAAGTCATACCCTTGTTCTTCTAAATTCTTTTTTAATCCATTTAAACTTTCAATATTGTCTTCCATTTTCTCAACTTGTGAGTCGGCAACAAAAACAATTCCATCCACGCCTCTTAGAATAAGTTTTCTACTTGCTTCATAAAAAACCTGTCCAGGAACTGTGTATAAATGAAAACGTGTTTTGTATCCACGAATTTGACCGAGATCAAGTGGAAGAAAATCAAAAAACAAAGTTCTTTCATTTTCTGTATTTAACGTCACCATCTGGCCTTTTGCTCCAGATGCTGTTCTTTGATAGACGTGTTGAATATTTGTCGTTTTACCACCAAGGCCAGGACCGTAATAAACTATCTTACAGTTAATTTCCTTTGTGTGATAATTTACAAAAGACATTCATTTCCTTTTTGCAAAAAGCTTAAAGAGCAAAGAGACGATCCATTTCCTCGTCAGAAATATCTGTAAAAAGATACTCCTCTCTATTGCTTGTAAAGCCGCTAAAGTTTGATTGTATATACTCTTTTAATTGTTGTTTTAAAACTCTAAAATTTCTTTTTAACAGAGCAGGATTAAACGTTTTTCTATACAAAGTACCCAAGTAGTACTCTTTATCATTTATTAAAATTGGCATTATATAAATACCACCATCTGACTTATCAAATGCTAAACGATATTCCTCTAATTCACTGTTATCAGAAACAAAAGAATGTAACGCACTTGCTCCTTGCCACACTCCGCCAATCAATGCCCCTATAGAGGCAGCTTCATTCTTTATATCATCAGAAGAAAAAACTACTATTCCATCTGAGCGAACCAACAAAGTATTTTGAAAATCTAAATCACATTTTTCATTAAAATATTTAGAAACTAGGTTTTGTAAATTCATTAAAGCATTTTCCTATTCTCTAAAGCTTTTGAAATTGTAAGTGGATCTAAAAATTCTAAGCTTCCACCGATTGGTATACCAAAACCAATTCTTTCAACTGTTACCTCTGGCATGAGCTGTTTAAGATATGCACAAGTAGCATCGCCTTCAACGGAAGGGTTTATTGCAAGAACAAGCGTTTTAATTTCAATTCTTTTAACTCTATCTACTAATTTATCAATATTTAATTGTGTTGGACCAATTCCTGCGAGTGGGTTTAAAACACCACCCAAAATATGGTAAAGACCACTAAAGGTATTGCTTTTTTCAATGGCCATAAGGTCATTTATATTTTCAACAACACAAATTGTTTGAACATTTTTTCTTTCTTCTCTTAAACAAATTTCACATAAGTTTTCTTCGCAAAACATTCCACACTCATTACAAAATTTTAAATTCATAAGAGAGTTAATTGCTTTAGAAAAGTCGGAAAGCTCTTCCATATTCCACTTAGTCATGGCCATAACTTGTCTAAGTGCCGTTTTTTCACCAACACCAGGAAGTTTTGAAAAACTCATTACAGAGCTTTGAATATTAGAAGGAAGTTGAATCACCTAGAAAAGTCCAGGGATAGAAAGTCCACCAGTTACTTTACTCATGGCTTTACTTACTGAATCTTGAGAAGTTGTTAGAGCTTGATTAAGAGCTGTCTTAACAAGATCTTGTAACATTTCTACGTCATTTGGATCAACACATTCTTTATCAATAACAATATCGATAAGTTCTTGTTTCCCATTAACGATAGCTTTAACCATACCGCCACCTGAAGTACCTTCAAATTCTCTTGTTTCAAGTTCTTTTTGAAGTGTTCCAAGTTTTGCTTGCATTTGCTGAGCTTGCTTCATCATTTGATTCATATTAGCCATAATAACCTCTTAGTCTTTATTAATTATAATTTTATCTATTTTCGTATCGAATAATTTTTGTGCTTCAAGAATGTGTTTATTATTTAAGATTGTTTCTTTTCTTTCGTCTTGCTTGTCTTGAATTTTCTTTTCATCAATATCTGCAATACTTGAAAAATTCTTTTTTTCTTTTTGCTCTTCATCTAAAAGTGTCATTCTAAACGATGATTCTTTTTTAAAGAAATCTTGAAGCATCATTATAATTTTTTCTTTATTTTCAGGTGCCCCTAGGTATTCATGAAAGATCTTATCAGATTCAGAAATTCCCATCTCAATGTTTAAAACATCTGTATCTAAATTCAATTCATGGAGAAGGTTCCCTCTTTCAAGATTACTAGCAATAGCTTTAAACTGAGTCATTGCATAGGCAATAAAGTTTTCCCACGTCTTAGCGACAACAGGCTTTGGAGCTTCTAAAATCACCTCTTCGACGGCTTCTACTTCCTCAATCTCATCTTCTTGAACAATTTCTTCTTGTTGTTTGAACTCTTGGTGAACTGCTTCTGTTGTTTTGTTTATATTTGCAGGAGCTGGATTTATTATTTGTTCTCTTAGAGCAACCTTGATTAAAGTAAACATAATGCTTTTTTCTGGATCTAATGATTTTAAAGCCCATTCAAAATCTTTTGCTAAAACTTCATATACCCACAAAAGCTCTGAAACTGATAATGAATCTAAAAGTTTTTTATCAACTAGATTTGTCTCTATATTATTAGATGCATCTAAAGATTCAATCATATCAAAGAGTGAATCTAGAATTTGAAGAATAAATTTTTCTAAATCTACATTTTCTTGCAAAACATTTTTAAATGCTTTTACACAAGTTTCTTTATCTCCAACTAGAATCCCTGACAATAGGCCTGATAACGATTGAGTTTTAGCTAAGCCTAAAGACATAAGTAAAATGTCTTCATTTATTTTTTTATCAAGTGATAAACTCATTACTTGATCCATTAGAGAAAGAGTGTCTCTTACGGATCCTTTTCCATGCTTTGCAAGTTCTTGGATAAGTTTTGGTGAATCAAATTGGATAGATTCTTCTTTTGCAATTTTAGTTATATGAGAAGAGAGTGTTTCAATATCGACACTCTTAAAATCAAATCTCTGAACTCTTGATAAAACAGTACCTAAAAGTTTTTGAGGATCAGTTGTTGCAAAGATAAATACAACATGTGCCGGTGGCTCTTCTAAAGTTTTCAATAAAGCATTAAATGCATTTACTGAAAGCATATGAACCTCATCAATAACATAAACTTTATGTTCACCATTTGATGGGAGATATTGAACGTTATCGATTAGCTCTCGTATATTATCAACACCAGTGTTTGAGGCTCCATCAATTTCAATATAATCAAGAGATGTATTTTCATCAATTGCCTTACACGATGGACATTCTAAACATGGATTTGCATTTTCTTGTAAATTTTCACAACGAATAGATTTTGCAAAAATTCTTGCAATCGTTGTCTTTCCAACACCACGTGTTCCAGTCAAAAGATAGGCGTGACCAATCTGTTTTTTTAAAACAGAATTTTGCAGTGTTCTTGTAACGTGTTCTTGGCCTATAACGTCTTGGTAAACCCTTGGACGCCATTTCCTAGCTAGTACTTGGTATGTCATATATTAACTCTCTCAATTGTAAGCGCAAAATATATAAAGGCCTTTGAATAGTCAATTCGCAGACGGACATTAGAGCGTAAATATAAGAGATGTAAGGAGTTTTCAGATAATTAAGTGGCAGTATCACACAAAGAAACAATAAGCCCCGTTGCTTCGTTCCCGACCTGGCGGATTAACCTATGATTCAGTCGTGATACTACCGTCAAAGATATTATTTAGCTTAAATGAAAAAGTAAAGAGAAAGTATTGATTTCGCAGTTCGGCATATATCATGTTATAATAATTAAATGAAAATCATTGTTCCACTATTATTTTTATTTAGCTTTAACACTTTTTCTAAATGTGCAGTTCCAAATATAGAAAAGTTTATTAAAGAAACACCAATTTTTGTTGAGGGCATAGTTCAAAAAGCAAACTTTAGGGTGACTCCAAAAATCCTTAAAACCAACCTATCCGACAAAAGATTATATCCCTATTTCGAAATAAACATTACAAAGGTTTTAAAAGGAAAAGTGGAACATAAAGTTTTAGAAGTTCATAAATCTTTTTTAAGCTTTGATATGGTCATGTTTCCAAATCCACTAAATAGAGTAAGAAATGGTTTAAAAAGAATTTTTGGTATAAAAAGAATAAAAAAGAACGGGAGAGCAATTGTTTTTACAAGCAACTGCTCTCCCGTTTTAGATATAAATAATTTTTAAAGGAAATAAGCTACTTGAAATGCAATAGTTTTTCCCTCAGTATCTGAGTCTTCTGTTGCTGAATCATCGTAATCCGTTTCAGATTTTTCAACACTATAAGAAAGAAGACTTTAACAAAAGAAAAAATAGATTATTTAGTATTTATAACCAATAGATATTGATGCACCAAAAGTTGTCATCGTTCGAACATTATTATTTTTAAGGTATTGTAGATATATATCACCAGTTAATACATAGTTTTCAATTATATGATAATCGGCACCGGCTTTTACTGATAGGCCTTGAAACTTCAAACTTGTTGTAGAGAATTGATAGTCTCTAGTCGTTGCTCCAAGATATACAAATGGTGCAAGCTCTGGTGACGTCTCAATATAATTACCATTAAAAGACAGTTCTTTTGAAGAACCATTCTCTAGAAAATAATACTGCATTCCAAGATCAAAACCCTGAACTTCTGCATCAACACTTAAAACGAGTGCAAAGTTATAGCTTCCAACAACAGAAAATTTTTCATTTAAAAAATAGTTAACGTTTAGAGTTTGCGAGAAGATTGAAAAGCTTGATTCACTTTCAACACTAGAAGCTGAAGACTCACTTTCAATACTCGAATCTTCAAACTTAGATGAAGTTGAAAGATAGTACTTATTTCTATCCATTTTCTCTAAAGAAGCTCCACTTTCAGAATAAACATTCTTAGACGTAGAAAGTATTAGTAAGAAAAAAAATATATTACGCAGCAACATCTTCAATTTTAGCAACCTCTTTATATTCAACATCATCTGAACCTAGTAATTCATTATAAAGCACAGACTTTAAATATAAAGAACTTTCTGTAATTGTATAATCTTCAATAGACATTAATTGCTCTGAGAGAATCTCTGGAAGCTCCATAATGATTCTACGTCTCGTCTCCTCACTCAAAGTTGCAAGTAAACCTCTTCTATCACTACTTACAAGGGATTTGACATAATTTACAACAAAGTCAAATTGAGCATTAATAAGGTCTTCAAATGCTAAAATTTTATTCAATTTAAGTTTACCTAGAACTACCTCTTCGAGGTCACCATTTAAGAAAGGTAATAACTTCTCTCTTACATCTGTGTATTTTGATACATTAGTAGCAAAGCATGTCTTTGCAATTTTTTCCAAATATACCTTTACTTCAGTTTGCTCAAGACTTCTGTAATCACAACTCAAAAGCATTTGATCGAAGCCTGAATCCATCATTGCATACGCAACCTTTGAACTTTGAGCATACTTCACCAAATGCATAAGTTCATTTACGCTTGATGATTTTAAAATCTTTTTGATTTGAGTCGAATCAAGTCTCTTAATAATATTTTTAAAATAATAACTATAAAATCTTTCTGGATCTATACTTGATAGTTTTAACAACCCTACCATATTCTTTGCATGAGCTTTTAGATCGGCTTCACTGCTATAAAGAGCTTCTCCATTTTCCATTAGATAAGATCTGAACTTTTCAACTTTTTCTTTTGGCAATTGTGCATAAACTGACTTTCTCGTTTCAGAAGGAACAACTTCCATCAGTACAACTAAATCAACAAAACTTTCTGTTTCCATATTAAAGGCAATCATTTCTGAAAAGACATCTGAATAGTCAACCAGAAGCTCTCGCATCTCAGTGACATAGGCTCCAAACTCTTTTGCGCTAGTATCTGATTGTAGATTTTTTTCTGGGGAGTTAAAGCTTTCCTCTTTTTTAGGACTAGGGAAAGAATCCAAAGTAATATTTGAGGAAAAATCTTTATCTTCAATTGATCCTTTTACACCTTTTACACTTCCAGAAAGATCTCTAAAAATATAAAATAAGATTCCAAGAAATAGCAACAAGCCTGCTGCGACATAAACGTAAACTTCTTGTGGAATTTCAGTTTTTTGAGTTGTAAAGGCTTTGATATCAGTAACAACTTTTGATTTTAATAGATTCTTATCCACCTTTATATTTATTTCAGTTTCTACTTTATCGAATCTATTATAGTTTGATTTTAAAATTTTTGTAATTGTACTTTTAAATGACTTAACATCTTCAATCTCTTTAGGAGAAATAATCGAAATAGATATTTTTTCAATATGCGATAAAACTGTTTCAACCATTATCGGCTTAATTTCTTTTAAGTCTTCTTGAGCATTATGTTCAACAAACAGCCCCGGAAGCTGCATTGCCTTTAACTTGTCCCATTTATTATCAAGACCACCAACCTCTTCAAAGATTTTTTTGTCATTAACCTTTAAATCTATATCCAAGATAAAGTTTGTCTTACCTGAAAGCCCAGAAAGGTCCCTATTAATACTATTTTTTATAAATAGTTGCGCTTTATATACTTTTTTTCGAAGTTCCTGCTTTTGTTCTGCTGTTGAAGAAGCAAAAGACGAAGACGTTATAAGAATAAACAACATTAACATTTTTTTAATTTTCATGATCTACCGGCTCTATTCTAAAAGTTATTCTTCTATCTGAAGAAGTTATTTCTTTATAGTTTTGTGTGGTACCAAACCCCACAACACTTAATTTAGATTTATTAATATTTTTATTTGAAAGATAGTTATAAACTGAAAGCGCTCTTGCTATAGATAGCTCCATATTATTTTTCCACCATCTACTCTTAACTTTTTTCACAGGTGTTTTATCTGCATGGCCTTGAATCTGTAGTTTATATTTTTCACCGAGATCAAGAAGAACAGGCATAATTTCGTTAACGATCCTTTCTCCATTTTTCGAAAGATCCGTTTTCCCGCTATTAAAAAATACTTCTGAAGGAAATCTGAGCTCTAAAAATTCATCAGACTTATGTATAGTTGCTAAATTTGATGATTCAACAGTTTCAACAAGAGATTTAATCTCTACCGTATCAAATTTTTGATCATAACCCACAACTGTTCCACTATTTGTTCCAAAACCTGTCGTCTTCACAAGCTGTTTTTCAAGCATATAAAAAATAATAAAGAAACAGAGAAGAACTGTAACAATATCGGCAAAACTGATCGCCCAGTTAGAGTCAACAGAAGATCTTTTTTTCTGTATCGTCATATCGTTTGAATCTTCTAGAAAGTGTAAACTCATTATGCAGCTCTCTTATTAATTCTTGTTGTATTCAATTCCGCCAAAAGCTCTGCCCTTTGCGCCGGTAACAAATAAGCCACAAGCATTTCTCTTACATAAATTGGATCTTCTTTTTGTTGTATAAGTACAATTGCCTCAGCAATTATTCTTCTTATCTTTAAATCTTTTTCAGATCTTGCTGCCAAGTTGTCACTAATAGGATGTATTACATAGTTTGCTAAAAAGATCCCATAGAGCGTAGTTATAAGGGCAACTGCCATATTCGGACCAACATTTTCAATACCGGTATCTACTCCCATTTTTTTCATAACTGCAATAAGACCAATAATCGTTCCCATCATTCCAAATGCTGGTGGATATTTACCAAGAACATCCAATTGATCAATGCTTGTCTTATAATGATTTGCTCTTTCTTGTAGCATTCTTTTACTAATGCTTATTATTCTTTCTTTTGAAAATTGATTTTCTATTAATCGAAGTCCGTCTTTAACGTAAGGATGATAATCTCCATTTGCTAAATCATGTGCAGAGTATCCTTGGCTTACTTTTTTAGATATTTCAATTGCTTCTTTTATCGTTCTAACTTCATCATACTTAGATGTTTTAAAAGCCTTAAAGAACATAAAGAAAATGTCTTTGATCTGTCCTACACCGTGAGTGATAATTGCAGCAGAAATAGTTCCACCAAAAACAATCAAGATCGATATTCCATTCAAGAAAGTAAATACTTCGTCGTTTGTATGTATTACTGAGTATACAACAATTAATAACCCTGCAAATAAACCTAATACTGATGATCTCATTGTTTTTTTCCTTCAAGTACACTTACTATTTTTTCTGTTTGAACATTTCCAGGATTTAGCGATAATGATTTTTTCAAGCTAGCTAGAGCAAGTTTTTTATTGCCCTTTAGAAGATGAATACTTCCTTTAATATCATGGAATATATATGCTTTTGGGTATTGTTCTAATAATTTATCTGTCTGTATTAGAGCTTTCGCCAAATCTTTTTGCATTATTTGGCTATTTATTGTCTGAACTCTTTTTGCAATATTATTTGCAAGTTTACTCGATAATTCGGCATTAACGTCTGACCACATTTCTATTTTTTTAAGCTCAACAAGATATTTAAATCTTTTTTTAGATTTAATATCATAAAGAACATTTTCTATAGCGTGTCCTTTTTTCTCTATTCTAAAAGCTGCAAATGAACTTGTTTCTTTTAGATATTTTTTAATTTTACTTGTTTCAATAGTGAATGGTGTTTCACCTAATAAGATAAATTTCTTTTGAACTTCACTATATAAGTAGAGTTCAGCAGTGCCAGGACTACTCTCTATACTAAACTCATACTTCGTGATTGAAGCGCAACTGGATAAAATTAAAAATGTGAATAGAACTATTAAATTTTTCATAATCTCTAATTCGGACTTAATTCTTCTTAACTAAATCTTAATATATCGAAAGGAAAGTTCTGCCGCCTTAATATTTCTTTAATAAAACTATCCTAAATTTCCGATATAAGTTTGAGCGATCACTCTTTAGTGGTCTTAAACTAGCAATAGAGGGAAAAATGACCTTAAAATCATTTTTAAATTCATTCTTAATAATCACTTTATTTATTATTAGTGGATGTAAAGGGACAAGTAATTCAGCAGAGAAAGCCTTTGGAGTCTCAAACGGGCCAGAGATTAATGTTAGTCTCATGTCTATAAATCCAGACAATAAGTTTTTGTTCACTGGTGAATCTGTAAATTTTATTGCTAGTGGTGGGCAAGAACCTTATACATATAGTTTAAGTTCTGGTGTTGGTGTTGTAACACCTACTGGTGCATACACTGCTCCTGCACATTCTGGAACAGCGGTAATAAGAGCGGTTGATATAAAAGGTGAAGAAGCTTTTGCTACTGTAAGCATTTCTCTTCCCATCTCTATTACTCCAACAAGTTCAATTCTAAATACTGGTGCCAATGTTACTTTTTCAGGCTCAGGTGGGATTCCGCCATATACTTATAGTATTGTTGCGGGTGCTGGTTCTGTAAATTCAAGCTCTGGGGTCTATGATTCAACAGGGGTATTAAATGGATCTACAGTTATTGAAGTAAAAGACTCTTCAAATAATACGGCCTACGCAAGTGTTACAATAAACCCTGCTCTTATTATTACACCTTCAACACCTACAGTTGGTTTTGGTGAGCAAATTAATTATTCAACAAATGGTGGAGACAATCCTTACACTTATACAATTCTTGCAGGTTCAGGTTCTATCAATTCTACGACGGGTATTTTTGTTGCTCCGAACGCTCCAGGAACTACAGTAGTTAGAGTAACAGACTCTTCTTCAAATACAATTGATTCAGTTATTACAATAATAGATAAACCACAGATTAGTTCACCAAGTTCCCTTGTTGGAATTAATAGAGAGCTAGTTTTTTCTACAACAAATGGTTCTGCTCCATATACTTACTCCGTAAGTTCTGGTGGAGGAAGTATTAATCCAGCAACTGGTGTTTATACAGCACCAGGAACTCTTGGCCCTGTTGTTATTCAAGTATCAGACTTAAATGGTAATACTGACTCAGCTACAATTAATGTTTTTGTTCCACCTATGCTTGCTCTCGGTTCTTTACACAGTTGTGTATTGGATTTTACAGATCTTACAACCTCCAGTGCTAAGTGCTTTGGTAGACTTGGTGTTGATACAGGAACAAGAGGAATGATTGGTGATAAACCATTTTATTTTCTTGGTGATTCTTCTAGTGACCTTGGTGATAACTTAGCTGCAATTAATCTTGGTTCAGGAATAAATGCTCGCGCTGTTAGAGTCGGTCGTTATTCAACTTGTGCAGTTTCTACAACCAATCAAGTTAAATGTTGGGGATATAATAATTATGGTCAACGAGGTGTTGGAACTAGAACTTCTATTGGATATAAAGACGGACAAATGGGAGACAACCTTCCATTTATGAATCTAGGTACTGGGCGATCTATAAATAGCGTTCTCCCTATTGAAGATGCTTTTGATATTAACCATCACACTGCTTGTGCAATTTTAGACGATAATAGTTTAAAGTGTTGGGGTTATAATGGTAATGGGAAATTGGGACGTGGAAATACTTCTGCAATTTCTGATGGTGCGACAGAGGTTGGAGATAATATACCAACCGTTAATCTAGGAGCTGAGACTGCGGTAAAAGTATCAGTTGGTGTTTATCATACATGCGTTTTAACAGCTTCTAATAAAGTTAAGTGTTGGGGTCATAATGGGTACGGACAAACCGGACTCGGAATTACTAACACAACAGGTGATCATCCCTCAGAAACACCAAATTTATTATCCGAAGTAAATCTTGGAACAGGAAAAACAGCAAAGGATATTTGTACTGGATTTTATCATTCATGTGCAATTTTAGATAACGACCAAGTTAAATGTTGGGGAAGGAATTATCAAGGTGAACTTGGCCATGAAAGAGCTACTCAAAATATCGGTAGAGCCCCTGCTGAGATGGGAGATAATCTTCCATTTGTAAACCTTGGTACAGGAAGATCTGCAAAAAAACTTGCGTGTATGGGTGAAGCGACTTGTACTATTTTAGATAACGATCAGATAAAATGTTGGGGTGATAATGGCTATGGACAACTTGGAGTTGGTTCAACAGCAGACTCTGGAAAAAATTCGACCTTAATGGGCGATTCAATGCTAGAAGTAAACTTAGGAGCGGGAAGATCAGCGACTAAAATTTCAGCGGGTACATATCAAGTCTGTGCCATTTTAGATAATGGCGATACAAAGTGTTGGGGAAGAAATAATAGTGCAGGCCTAGCTCAAGGACATTTATTTGATGTTGGAAAAAGTCCACTTTCACTTGGTGATAACTTAAGTCCAATTAATATAAGCTCTACAGCCACAATTACTTCTATTCAAGTTCGTGACTATGCTGGCTGTGCCTCTCTTTCTGATAATACAATTAAATGTTGGGGAAGTGATTATTATGGAAGTCGTGGAACAGAAGACTTTCTCATTGGTGACTCGCCTTCAGATATGGGATCTAATTTAACGGCCCTAAATACTGGAAGTGAACCAAGTTTTAAAAAATTAAAATCATACATCTATGTTACTTGTGGATTAAATACAAACGATCAACTCGCATGTTGGGGTTATGGTGGCGAAGGAAGTAGAGCAAGTGGAAATGGCTCTAACCGTGGTCATCTAGCAACACATTGGGGTGATGGAAATATTCAATACATTAATTTTGGTTTCGGAAGAACGGTAAAAGACTTCGATGTGGGTTACCGTGGTGGATGTGCTGTTTTAAGTGATAACTCTGTTAAATGTTGGGGAAGAAATGACAATGGTCAACTCGGTCACGGAAATAAAACAGACAGAGGAGATCAATTAGCTGAAGTTGGTGATAACTTTATTAATACTGATCTTGGAAACGTTAGTACACCAGTGCAAGTTGCATCCGGTACACATTTTAATTGTGCTCGATTTACTAATGGAAAAATTAAATGTTGGGGTTATAACGGATACGGACAACTTGGGATTGGTAATCTCACACAAAAAGGTGACGGTGCAAACGAGATGGGTAACAACTTACCTTTTATAAACCTTGGTGCTGCCGTTTCTTCAAAAAATATTTGTGCTGGTGATAATTTTGTGTGCTCACTTAATACTAACAACCAAGTTAAATGTTGGGGAATTAAAGATTATCTCGGCATAGGCGCCGTAGATCACAAAGGAAAAACACCTGCTGATATGGGAGATAATTTACCTTTTGTAAATCTTGGAACAAACCGGAGTGTTAAATCAATGAGCTGCGGAAGACGACATACTTGTGTTGTTATGGATAATGATCACGTTAAGTGTTGGGGTAACAACACGTATGGACAACTTGGTATTGGGAACACAACCCAGATGGGAGATGGTTCTCTTGAGATGGGTGATAACTTACCTATTGTAAATTTAGGAACAAATAAAACAGCAATTGATGTTTTTGCAGGCGAGAGTCATAGTTGTGCAACTTTAAATGATGGAACAGTTAAATGCTGGGGTAGAAATGATAATGCGCAATTAGGCCTGGGACATAAAGCAAATATCGGAACGTTAAGCATCACACTCGGTGATAGCCTTCCAGGAGTTGATTATAAATGATTAGGTTATTAACACTCATATTTATTTTTTTGTTAACATATTCTTGTATTCAAAAAGGTGACGGCGAAGCTTCTGGCCAAGCGGCACAGGATATTACAATAAGCCTTTTAAAGATATCGCCTCCGACTGTTTCAATTACGCCAAATAGTACAACACAACTATCGGCTGTTGGTGGCAACGCGCCCTATGTCTTTTCTCTTGATTCCGGTTTTGGATCAGTAGATCCAACTACAGGGCTCTATACAGCTTCAAATAGTATAGGAAATAATACCGTGAAGGTTACTGATGCTGGTGGAAACTCTGCATACGCAGTTATTGTGGTAGGTACAAACCTTCAAATTACTCCGACAACAACAACAATGGGAACTAGCAAAAACTTTACCTTCACTGCGATAGGAGGAGTTGCTCCATATTCATATTCTCTAATTTCTGGACTTGGTAGTGTCGATGCAAATACTGGTGTTTATACTTCAGCTGCTACAAGTGGTGTAGCAATTGTTCAGGTTACAGATAGTGATCAACAAACTTCAAGATCAACCATTACAATCGTTGATGCCTTAACTATAACGCCAACTACTTTAACGATTGAGGACTTGGCCACTCACAACTTTTCAGTTGCTGGTGGTGCCGCTCCTTATAGTTATTCTATTTATGCTGGGACAGGTACTATTGATGCCAATGGCTTATATACTGCACCTTCTACTGAAGGCACGACAATTGTTAGAGTTACAGATGGAAACTCCAATTATGCAGAATCAAATATTACAATCAGAAAAGGTCCTAACCTTTCTGCAACGCAAACTAATATTGCTCCAGAGCAAATATCTACAATCACATCTAGCGAAGGATCCGCTCCCCTAGTATATTCAATAATTTCAGGAACAGGCTCTGTCGATTCTAACACAGGTGTATTTACAGCACCTACCATTGCCGACTCAACAGTAATTCGCTCTATTGATGCCAATGGTTTTATAGATGACATTACAGTTCAAACTTTTAACTTAAAACAAATTTCAATGGGAAATAATTTTGTTTGTGCTAACCATATTAACTCAACAAATAATGGCAGTGACTATAAGTGCTGGGGTGAAAGATCTGGTGCTTCTTTAGGAGATGGTAACTCATTAGTCGGAGACGCCATAAATGAAATGGGTGATAATCTTTCACATGTTGATCTAGGAACTGTAGCGAATCCTGTAGGAATATTTTCAAGTCTTTATGGCCATAAGTGTGCTTTATTCTCTAATAATAAAATGAAGTGTTGGGGATCTGGAAGCAACGGAAGACTTGGTAATGGAGATCAAACACACCGAGGTGGGTATAGCTCTCAAATGGGAAATATTCTTCCTTTCTCTTCTTTAGGTGACGGTGTAACAGTTGCAACAAATCTTTCAATTGAAAATAGAATCTCGGCTGGAAGCTATGGAACATGTGTAGATACAACTAGTGGTTTAAAATGTTTTGGTGAAGGGGCTCACGGGCGACTTGGTTATGGAAATCAAACTGACTACTGTAGCACACTTGGATCTTGTGGGAATGCACTTCCTTCAGTGGATCTCGGTGCGGGAAAATCATTAGTTCAGATTTCTGCTGGACATGAATTCAGTTGTGTACTGATTGCACCAGACAATAAAGTTAAATGTTTTGGGCGCAGTAATTATGGCCAACTAGGATATGAAAATGGGTCAACCATAACACAAAAACCAAAAGATATTCCTTTTGTCGATTTAGGAGCTGGACGTACAGTACAGCAAATTTCTACGGGCTTTTTTCATACATGTGCCCTACTTGATAATAATACTGTTAAATGCTGGGGAAGAAATAATAGCGGTCAACTAGGCCTTGAATTAGGTACTTCAGCCGTAATTGGGAAATCAGCAAACCAGATGGGAGATAATCTTCCAGCAATCGACCTTGGATCAGTTTCTTTTCCAACAGGCATATATGTAAAAGGTTATAGATCTTGTGCAACCTTTAACAACGGTGGCTTAAAATGTTGGGGTGTTAATTCAAATGGTCAGCTTGGTATTGGTAACACCTCTCAAAAAGGTGATTCAGTAAATGAGATGGGTGATAATCTTCCTTTCGTAGATCTTGGCCCGGGTGAAACTGTATCCTCTATCGCTCTATCTAATCTTACAACTTGTGTAATAACAAATTTAAATAATTTAAAATGTTGGGGAAATAATTCTTCAGGACAGCTTGGTTATGAAAATACAACTCGTATTGGAGATAACTCTGGCGAAATGGGAGCCTCTCTTCAAAGTGTAAATCTTGGAGCTGGAAAGTTTGCTACAATGGTCGCAGTATCAGACCAGTCAACATGTGCACTTTTAAATGATAATAAAATTAAATGTTGGGGTGCTGATCAAAGTGGAAGTCTTGGATCAGGACAAATGAGTTATGGTGATGAACCTAGTGAAACCGTAGCAACACAAGTAAATGTAGATTTTGGAACAGGAAGATTTGTTAAATCTACTTTCTCGGGTAGAAATCATACATGCGTAATTTTAGATAACGATGAAACAAAATGTTTTGGTATTGGTGCGAACGGTAGACTTGGCTACGGAAATACTGCAAACATTGGTGATTCATCTAATGAAATGGGTGATAATTTACCTGCAGTTGATCTTGGTTCTGGCCTTGTTGCAAAACAAATTGCTGGTTGGGAAAACCATACGTGTGCCGTTCTATCTTCTAACGATTTAAAATGTTGGGGTGATGGTGCAAACGGAAGACGCGGAAGTAACAACCAAACAGACAGAGGTGATGGGGCCAATGAAATGGGTGACAACCTCTCTACTGTGGACTTCGGTGCTGGAAGAACAGCGAAAGAAGTTACTGCTGGAAATGGTTTTAGCTGTGTAATTATGGATAATGATCAAGTTAAATGTTTTGGATACAATGGTCATGGTCGTCTAGCCTTGGGTGACTCAGCTCAACGAGGACATAACGGTGCCTCAGGTACAGCAACATATGGTTCTGTTAATTTAGGAGCTGGTAGATCAGCAAAACAAATATCAGCAGGACACGAACACTGGTGTGCTCTATTAGATAACGGAAATATAAAATGTTGGGGAAGAAGTAATTACGGACAAACGGGTTACAACACAACCGGAAATATTGGTGACCAACTTGCTGAAACAGGTGACTCTCTTCAAGCTGTAGACCTTGGTACAGGACGAACTGCCAAACAAATCGCAACAGGTATCTATCATACGTGTGCACTTCTTGATAATGATAAAATCAAATGCTGGGGATACGCCGGTTATGGCCAATTAGGAAATGGAAGCTCAGCTCATCGTGGAGATGGGGCATCTGAAATGGGTGACAATCTGCCATATGTAAAACTTGGATCAACAGATAGGCCTTTGAAAGTTTATGCAGCTGGATACAGTACATGTGCTGTTATGGATAACAATGATGTTAAGTGTTGGGGAAATAATGGAACAGGTCAACTTGGACAGGGACATCGCTTTAGCATCGGATTAGATATTTTGAGTATGGGTGATAATTTACCGGTGACTTATTAATAATCTATTTTAATAATGAGGTGGTAAAAAGCTATTACCACCTCGAAAAATTTTAAAATAATAAATCAACTTTTAATATATCAAATGTCAAAATTCTTATTTCTTCGATACCATCATCTTCCAAATCCCCACTAGTTTCACCAAAATGATAAGAAATCATTGGAGCATAAGTTAAATTTTTAATTCCAAAAAACTCTAATGAAAAGCGTTTACCAAAATAGAAAATGCTAGCGGAAACAGAAGATTCAGAGTCACTTTTAGTACCTGTTGTATCCTCATTTTCTTCCTTAAAGGTTTCTCGACCAAAACCAAAGCCCAAATACCATGAGCGAGATAGTTCAGAATTAAAGTTATAGTTAAACAAGAAGTATGTTCCTCTGTCTTCAGATATACTTTCTGATTTTGAACCTGAATCAAATTCTATTTTGCTATGAGATCTTTTATTATAAAGAGAAAGACCTAATTGAATTTTTTCAGAAACAGAATAAAGATAGTTAACTGAAAAATTTCCACTTCCGTTAACGTAGTCTTCAACATTTAAGGATGAATCAAACTCTGCTTTCGAACTAGACCCACTTAGCTCAAGTGATTGATTCGCACCAAAGGAAATTTGATGTTTTGTTTCTTGCCCGTAAGCGAATCCGATGGTTAACGTGCACATTAATACTAGTAAACTTTTCATTCTTCTCCTTAGTTTTATTAATTTCTATTCGAGAATAGTCATTGGTAATGTAAAAAAAACAAAAGATATATTATTTTTTTTATTATGATAAGGAAATGAACTATTACAACTCACTAAAGATTTACTTAAATAAATGTTGGATAAATCTTTCCTTAATATTATTTCAACAAACATTAATACTTTCTTAATACTATCTTTTTTTACTTGGAATATAAGTATCTCTTCAATATGAGTTTACTATTTCAGAAGATCTTATAGACTATAGTTAATATTAACGTCCAAAAAGGTAAAGAATGTTTCATTTATATTTAACCGCTATTACTCTTTTAGTATCAAGTTGTGCTTCAAAAACAATTCAAGATCCATTCAACAACTTTGACAACAATATGAATTACAGAAATGAAAGTTATCGTAAAATTCTTCAAAACAACAACAAAGAAAAACTTAAAGTTCTTTTAAAACAAAGAAGTTTTTTAAGAAATAATTTCAAACTTATTCCAAACAAAAGAGAAGAACAAAGTAACCAAACTGCTGCCTACAGAAGATTAACCACAGCCATAACTGGTATAGACACAAATAGTAGACACTCTATTTTTAATAAAAGCACCTGCAGAACAGAAATTGTAAAGATAATCATAGAAGCAGGGCTTACACCAAGACCAAAAGATCTCGCTGACGCCTCAATGCAAGTTTGTCCTCAAATGGTACAATTAATTATTGAAAAACTTAGTAAAAAGGATATCAACCTTGGAGTTAGAAAATTCTCTATTCTTTTTGCAAACTCTTTAAAAAGAAATAATTTATATAAGCCTACTAGCAAAACTTGGGATGAGATCTATTTCAATTTATTGAACGTTTCAAACAGTGAAAATCAAAATATTTTAAAAGCTCTTTTTTCAACTAGAAACAAAGTCATCTTGGAGCCGATTCAGGAGAGAAAAAATTATATTAAAAACATTGAAAGAAAATATAAAATTAATTTTTGTAAAAGTGATAATTTATTTGAAGCAATTTATTTCAAACAAAGCATTAAAGAAAATTGTATCTATGCTCTCTCTGGTCCATTGGTTGTTTTACAAAACACTAGTGGTGGAGTCTTAATACATCTAAATTCAATGGTTCATAATATTCCCAACCAAATATTCTTTTTAAAAACAAAAATAAGATTTGTTGATAATCAACGTATTAATCCTATGTTTGTAAAAAAGAATGGTGTTAAGACTTACAAAACTGTAATAGGTACTACAAAAACAGTTTACTCATTCAAACTTCTTGAAACGATTAAGAAAAAGTATATCAATAGGTAAATTAGTAATGGCGGAGAACAATTAAATTCTAAAAAGAAAGACTAACACTACCTAAAATCTAATTTGAGATACTGGCTATATTAATTACAAGATGAAGTAAATGGTCTATTTTTGTTCAAGTTACCACAATTTTGCCACTCTAAATTAATCGAGCTCCATTAGGAATATCCTTATCTGGTTCAAATAACACTACCTTGTTTTCTGAGTCGGCAACTCCCATAACCAAAACTTCTGACATAAACTTTCCAATCTGTCTTGGAGCGAAGTTCACAACAGCTAAGACACTTTTATCTAACAAGTCAGATTTACCATAGTGATCCGTTATTTGAGCAGACGATTTTTTAATTCCTATTCCCTCTCCAAAGTCTATTATCAACTTAAAGCTAGGATTCCGTGCCTCAGGAAACTCATTTACCTCAATGACTTTTCCAATTCTCATATCAACTTTTAAAAAATCTTCAAAACTAATTTCCGGTAGCTTAGGTGAGTTTGGGTCTTGTGATATATGCATGTTTTTACCTTTTGTATAAAACTCATCTTATAGATATCAATTATAAAACCTGTTATAATCATAATATCATGAATAGATAGTCACAAGCCACACTTTCAAGCCCACTAACTTTCATAAATGAATCTCTCGCAACACTTTTGCCACAGTCAATAATGAGAGTGAACAAAACATTTTTAATATCAAGCATTTAGTTAACAGATGGCGGAGAACAAGGGAATTAAGAAACGAATTCACTATTACCAACACCAAAGAACAACCTAGTGCTCTAAAGCACGATTAATACTAACTAAAATCTAATTTGAGTCATTGGCTATTTGTTGTCTAATTTTATTAAAAGTTGGCGAAGATTGGTGGTTATTTTTTGTGCTGCCTCATTTTCGCCTCTTCTAATTGTTTACAATTAATTGTTTTACATTTATTGTTCATATGTGAAAAAAAATAAAAGAAAATTGAAAGAGCCAATGGAATATCCAGTGCTTTCGTTTAGATTAAAAGAAGAAGAAAAAGCTGAAATAACAAAAATTGTTAATTCAATTAAAGAAAAAACTAATCTTGACAACAACAGCGAATTCTACAAAACAAAAAAGACTGATATTTATGTTGAAGCCTTGGAAATAGGCTTAAATAAAATCTTGAAAGGCTTAAAATGAAAAATAATATAAACTGTATTGATCTATTCTGTGGTGCCGGTGGATTATCTCATGGGTTTGAACAGGCTGGATACAATGTTGTCGCTGGAATTGATTCAAACAAGGATGCAATAAAAACCTTTCAGCTCAACCATAAAGATAGTAAGGCGATTTTATTTGACCTTTCAAATAAGTTTGATTTCAATCATCCAGATTTAAAAGCTATAAAAGATACAAAGGTAGACATCATTATCGGAGGGCCACCCTGCCAAGGATTTTCAATTGCAGGAAAGAGGCTTGAAGATGATCCAAGAAATATACTTTATAAATCGTATATGAAATTTATAGACCACTACAACCCTAAGGTTGTGCTCCTTGAGAATGTCCCAACCATTATGTCTCTATTTAAGGGTGCCATCTCGCAAAGAATTATCAGTTCTTTTGAAAAAAAAGGCTATTCGTCAAACGTACGAACACTCGATTCTTCTTTATTTGGAGTTCCACAAAAAAGAAGAAGAACTTTTTTTATTTTCACTAAAAAAGATGAATACACTTGGCCAGATCCAACAACAGAAGAAAAACCCCTTACTACAAAAGATGCCATATCTGACTTGCCTAAATTGAATAATAGTCTAGGTAAAGACTTTTCTCCCTATAAAAGTAAGCCTAAAAACCCATATCAGGAACTGATGAGAAAGGATTCAGATGGTATCTACAACCACATCTCAGTAAATCATACAGAAAAGACTAAGAATATTATTTCTCTCGTTCCAGATGGTGGAAATTACAAGAGTTTGCCAAAATCATTACAAACGACAAGAAAAGTAAATATCGCTTGGACTAGAATGAATAGCAAAAAACCATGCTTTACAATAGATGCTGGACATAATCACCACTTTCACTACAAGGAAAATAGAGTTCCCACAGTGAGAGAATGTGCTCGAATACAATCGTTTAACGATTCTTTCATATTTTGTGGTAACAAGGGTAGCCAGTACAGACAAGTTGGAAATGCTGTGCCTCCCATACTAGGTAAAGTACTAGCTGAAAGTATCAAAGGTATTATTAATGACACAATATAATCCTGATAACCAATATCGATGCTCTATTATACGAAGCAAATCTATGTCTAATATGGAAGATATGCTACCGGCTTATGCAGGCATCGTTGACGAGCTGTGTCCATGTAAAAAGGATGAATTTGTTGCTAACTTTAACGACAAACTTTCTCGCCTAATAACCTCTCCGACAAAGAAAACACTAGATAATCATAGAACGGAGATTGCAGGTAAACTTTTTGGACTTTGGTATGAGTCAGATAATATTATTTATCAAGGAGCAAAGCTCAATCTTATTCTTGAAGAGCGAGACAACCCCAAGTTTTTTAAAAATATACTATATTATTTTCAGTTTCCTAATGGCATGGATACTCTGAAAAACATAAAGGAGAGAATAGAAAATAATATTAAATTTCATCCTGCACCATACATTCTAAAGCTTTTACTTTTAGCTGATTCCAAAAAAATCATGCTCTCAATGAATGAAGTTGCTTATTACGTTTTAAATAGTCTTGATGTTCTTCAAGGGTTTGTAACTCCAAAAGAAGTCTTGGATGTAATAATTAAACATAGAGAAAGTAAAATTTTTAATAAAGTCCAAGTTACTGGTAAAGCATCGTCATACACAATGCAACATATAAGAGAGTTTATTAACTTAATGGTGCTTGCAAATTTAATTACAATCGAAAGAAATGCCTCTATTTCATGTTTAGTTTTAAATAAGAAAGAAATGGATTCGATTAATATTATTTCAAAAAAATACAACAAAAGGTTGGGTTTTGATATTTATTCTTATGATCTTAACTCAAAAGCGGATGTTAAAAAAATGAGCCTTGAGTGGAGTGAGTTTTATTGTAACTCCTACTTAACCATACCTGAGTTCAATTCTTCTATATTTAAAATACAATCTACTTCGCTCGAACAAAATGAAAATAAAAAACTTCCTATCCAGCCTACAGCAAATGAGATCGGAAATGAGGGTGAACTACTAATTTTCAACTTAGAGAAGGAACGTGTTAAAAAATTCAACTCAAGGCTTTCAAACAAAGTAATATTAATGGCTAATCAAAAGGGCCTAGGTTACGATATACAAAGTATTGATGCAGAGCTTGGAAATTATGCAGAAAGAGCACGCTTTCTTGAGGTAAAGTCAACATTTAGAGTAACTCCGCCGACAAAAGTAAGTAAAGATTCTGTATACTTAACAAGAAATGAATGGGTCGCAGCCGAGCAGCACAGAAATCAATATTTCATATACCGAGTCTATTTATCGAGAGAAGGCTATAGACTTTTTATAGTTAGAAACCCAGTTACACAACACGAAAAAGGCACGTTATATGCTCAACCAACAAAATACTTAGTTGAGTTTGATGACAAAGCAGGAGAATTTTATGAATAAAGAATCAATTAAAGCAATTTCACTTTTTTGTGGCTGTGGTGGAGCTGACCTTGGACTTATAGGTGGTTTCAATTACCTAGACAATTACTATAAGCATAACCCAGTCGAAATTGTTCATGCTTCGGACATAGATCCAAAAGCGATAAATACATATAATAGAAACTTTTCACACAAAGCTAGTGTTGATGACATCAGGGATCTTTGCTTCAAAGAGGTTGATGCAGACTTAGTCATTGGTGGTTTTCCATGTCAAAACTTTAGTACTGTTAATCCCACAAAAAAACCCGAAGATAGGAAGAATCAATTATTCTGGGAGCTAGCAAGGGTAGTAGAGGAAACAAAGCCTAAAGTATTTATTGGAGAGAATGTTAGAGGTTTCTACACTTTAAAGGGTGGCCTTTATTTTCACTTAGCTAAAGATCGTTTTGAGGAACTAGGTTATAAAGTCTTTCATAAACTTGTAGACGTAAGTCTTCATGGAATTCCTCAAAAAAGGAAAAGAATTTTTATGGTTGGGGTTAGAGAGGATTTAAATATAGAAAACTTCCAATTTCCTATTGAAACCCATGGGGTTGAAGGAATGCCATCAGCAGTTCCCCTTAAATCTGTTATTGACTCACTTATACCTGATGACCCTAAATATTACTTTAGTAAAAGAGCCGTTGAAGGTGTAAAGAGAGCTAAACCAAATATGAAAAGAGCTGTATATCAAAATTTAGAAGAGCCCTGTCTTACAATAACAAGTCATTTAGCAAAAGTAAGCCTCAACTCTAGAGACCCTGTTCTTTTAGTAAATGAAAAAAAAGAATTATACAGAAGATTCTCGCCTCTAGAAGCGGCGAGGATTCAATCATTTCCAGACAACTTTAAATTCGTAGGCTCTCAAGGAGATGCATACAGACAAATTGGGAATGCAATTCCACCAGTTTACTTTTGGAAGTTAATTAACTCTATTAATGAGCAAGTTTTTGATGCTCCTTACAAGCAAGCTCAAAATATTATGAAAAGAGCTTTAGAGCCTAATTCTTATCCACTTTTATAGTTATAGATTTTTAAATACTCTATCTTGAAAAGGCTATTTTAATTATTTAGAATAGTCTTTTCAAGATTATGTTTTATATATTGCCATAAATTTATCTTACAAATGGTTTTAGTAATATTTATTTTGATTTCTTTACTGTAAAACACTCAAAATTTACTAGCATCTAGATCTTCAAAGATATCATTCTTATTCATTAGATCTTTTTACATAATAGAATAAACATGGCATTAAATAACAATGAGTAAAAAAAAACTTACAATCAGCTCTAATACTGACCTTCATTTGTCCTTGGAAGAACTTCAAAAGTACGATTCCACATTTACTTCAAAATCAGTTGATAAACACAGTATAAGATTCAAAAAATTTAATAATTCAAAGCTTAAGCTTGAAAAATTTGTATCAATCTCTCAACTAGAAAAGGTTATTGATAAAAAATTTATTACCCCACTAATTCGAGAGGCCTTATCTAATCACATGCAATACATGTTCTATGCAAATATGTTTAAATCCAAAGTACTTAGAACTGCAATTGAAAGATTACCCACCAACGAACAATATGCAGAATATAAAACAACACAAATTTTAAATAAGTCATATGGCGATGTCTCAGAGACAGTAAAAAGTGAACTTATAAATAACTATGAAAGCCCTTATGACTTTGACGGAATGTTAAATATTGCACCTAATTATTTACCACTATTTATTGATACTCTTAATTTAAACAATAATTATTATGAAATGCTTCTTTATTCTTATATGAAAGAAGAGTTTTCAAGAATTCAAAGAGAGTACTGGCAAGACTATATAAAGCTATTCACCTCACTGCACAAAAACTTCAAAGATGAATTTAGCTTATCCGTTCAATTTAGATCAAACTTAAAGTTTGATGAGCTTAAGCAACTTAAAACACAAATTCTAAAGTACCAAAAGCGAATTTCCAAAGATCATAAGTCTCCAATATTTAAAGAATATATGGATGCTTTTGACATCAAAATTTAAATTTACCTTTAAAGCATCCATCTAACCCGAACATCCCCCTATAGAGTTATTAACAATTCAGCAATGATGCTGACTCTACTCAAGGAGGATTTTCAATGGAAAATCAAACTAAAAGACTTCTAACTATTTTAGAAGCAGCGGAACTTTTAACAATAAAAGTTTCGAGATTAAGAACTGCGGTATTTCGCAAAGAAATACCTTATATAAAAATTGGTCGACTTGTTAGATTCAAAGAAGACGATTTAATGAATTGGGTTAGTGAAAATACTCAAAAAGTTAAGAAGGGGTTTATAGATGAACTTTTCTCTTAATAAAAACTTCACACAAATCCCTAACGAGCTTTTTCAGGCCCATACTTTAGGTTTAAAGGCCATTGGTCTTTATTCCTACCTCAAGTATAGGTCATTCTTTGGAAATGCTATTAAGGCCTATCCAAGCCAAAAAAAAATCATGAAAGATTTAAAAATTGGAAGTGATACGACTCTTAGGAAAATTATAAGGGAACTTGAAGAAAACGAGTTTTTAATCGTAAAAAAAGGATCGGTTTTTACAGGAAATAGCCAATATTTTCTCTCTCTACCCAATAACTACGATGAGGAGACCTTATGAACTACGTCAATGAACCGCAATTATTACGGCAATATAAAGATAAGAAAACAATTAACACTAAAACAAAGGAAAATATTATGAACAAATTTAAAAAGCCATCTTTTCACTTACCACTAGAAACACTTAGAACTATTGATGAAGTATCAAAACCTAATTATTTTAATCACAAACAAAGTTTACAAGAAGAAAAAATCTCACTGGATACAAAAATTAACTTTATGAAAGAAGTAGATGCTTTCACTCTTGGCAATTTAAACTTGATAGTAGGACGAACAGGTAAAGGAAAAACTGATCTCGCTATTACTATGGTTGCAGATAATTTAATAAAAGGTCACGCAGTGGCAATTTATATCTCAGAAGGTTTGATTTCTGATTATTATAAACAGTTAGAGTCACTATTAAAGACTAAGTTAAAAGAAGAGTCAGTTATAGACTCTTATATGTCTAAACTGATGATTTTAAGCACTTTGGAGCATCCCACTAACTCAGTCTTAGAATATGATTCTTGGTGCAAGAAGCTCTTTTCAATACTTAGAGATAATAAGGTACAGCTACTATATTTTGATAATCTTACAACTTCCTCTTTTTCAAACTCTACACCTGAGATTGAATCAGGTTTTTTAAGATCACTAGCTACAGAGGCTAAAAAATATCAAATTTGTGTAACAGGTCTTATACATACTACCAAAACTCTAAATCCTTTTAGTGAAATTAAAATTGAAGACATTAGAGGAAACTCAGCAAACAGTAATCTCGCAACAAATGTTTTTGCATTCAATAACTTTGATAGACTAGATAAAGGTATGCGAATAATTAAACTGATTAAATCTCGTGATTATGGAGAGAAAGTAGGACTTAGTTTTGATTTAACTTACAAAAAGTTAAAATTTCGTGGTTTTTATGGAAAAACTTCAAAAATTTCTGAAATTGTTTCAAATCGGTATTTTTTACAGAACTATAAACAAAAGCTAAGTGGCCTAAATCAGGCCAGAAGCTAATAAACGTGAATAACTATCTATTATTATTTATGAGATTTGGTATAAGCCTATTGTTCTTTGACAATCGAATAATATGGACAACAAATAGCCATAAGCTCTTTTTAGAAAAAAAGGGAAAATTATGGAATTAAAACTCGTAGATAATTTTGATAGTTATTCACAAAAAACATCAAAAAATTCTAAAAAAACTCAGAAAAAACTAAAAAAGAAAAAATCCTACAGAGTTGATATGCGAATGCCTGATGGCACTCGTATATCAAAAAACTTCCCACGAAAATATGATGCTGATACTTTTAGAGCAAAGTTAATTCTCCAAAAAGAAAACTATGTTCAAACAGGCTGTGCTGTTAACTATGACTTCACAGTAAAGGAGTACTCTGTTAAGTGGTATGATACTGAGGTAAAAAACAGGAAAGCTGTTAAAACGCAAAGTTCCTACCTTGCTGATATAAAAAAATATATCATTCCATGTTTAGGAAGTTTAAAGCTAATAAACATTAGCTTTACACACGCAAGAAAGCTTGAAAACTTACTTCTCTCTACTGGAAAATCCAATAGAACTGTTAATCGAATCATGATGACTTTTAGGGCCATTATGAATGATGCTTATAATTCAAACGTGATTTCTAAAAATGGAGTTAAAAACTATCCACGACTTAGAGAACACAAAAAAGAGTTAAGTTATTGGAGTAAAGAAGAGGTTGCAAAATTCCTAACAAGTACGAAAGATAGCCCACTTTATAACTTGTATTTAGTCACACTAAATACTGGCTTACGATTGGGTGAAGTACTTGGTCTTTGTTGGGATAGGGTAAATTTTCAAAGTAACCAACTTGTAATTTCAAGATCACTTTCAAGGGAAGGCCTAAAGGAAACAACTAAAGGACATGAGACAAGATACATTCCAATGAATGAACTTGTTAAAAATGCTCTTTTAAGAGAACGTAGCCGAGGCTATGAAAGTAACTTCGTTTTTGCAAAAGCTGATGGCTCACCACTTTCTTACGAGCATCTAACAATCAGAATGTTTCGTGTAGATATTGAAGCCTCAGGATGTCCCAGAATTCGTTTTCATGACTTAAGGCATACCTTTGCTAGCCATTTTATGATGAACGGTGGAAACATCTATACGCTTCAACATTTACTTGGCCACAAGGATATTAAGACGACAATGATTTATGCTCACCTTGATAAAAAGTTTTTATCAGAAGCTTCAAATGTCGTTCAATTTTCTTAGGAAAAAATCGCTTGCCTCATTTTTGCCTCATCTTGATATACAAGGCTCAAAATAGTCAATGATAGAGGGGATGTAGAAAAAAATGGCGGAGAACAAGGGATTCGAACCCTCGAAGGAGTTGCCCCCTTACATGCTTTCCAAGCATGCGTCTTCGACCACTCGACCAATTCTCCGTAGAGAAAGTTTAAGATATATTAGAAGCTTTGTCCTCTATAATTTTTTCTCTTTCGTTTGAAGAAATTAGATAAGAGTGTTGAGCACTCATAGTGCTTGAAGCCTCCATAAATATTAAATTTATGGTTTAATCGACTATCTGATGAAAAGTTATATCCGAGACTTAACGCGCCTCCCTTTTTGTCATATGCACCAAAATAGAGATTTTTAATTCGCGATTGAGCAATTGCACTCAAGCACATTGGACAGGGTTCAAGCGTTACTATAATCGAGCAACCCGTTAATCTCCATGAGCCTATTTTCTTTGCAGCTTCTTTGATTGCAAGGATTTCTGCATGAGCAGTAACATCGTTATTCTTTTCTTTTAAATTATGAGCTTCTGAGAGAATTTCTCCAGTTTTTGATATTATAACTGCACCAACAGGAACTTCTTCTTGAAAAAAAGCATCCTCTGCAAGCCTTAGTGCTGAATCAAAATATAAATCAATATCTTTATTTTTCATTTTCAGTAAACTTGTTTCTTAGTTTTGCTTTTTTATTTGAATTCCAAATTTTTAATAATTCTAAATACTTTTCTTTAGTTTCTTCTTTTTCTATATCCATTTTCACACCATATCTAAATGGCCTTCCCACAACTACTCTATCTGATGTCTTAACAATCACAGGTAAATTAAAATTCTTATTATCAAAATTAACTTCTATATTTATCTTTTTATCTATTGGTAAAAATTCGAAACACTCAATACATGCACTATATCGTCTAACATCTGTAAGTCTTGATTTAAATTGCTCAGAGTCTGTATGAACAATTGATTTTAAATCTCCTCTAAAACGAAAATCATACTCCCACCACTGCACTCTTGGAAAAAACAATGGTGAAGACATTATATAGCAATTTATTGAAAGAAATATTAATGCAAGAAAGCAAACATAAAGAATAAGAATATTATAATCAACAAAAGTGTACTTTAAGACATCGAATAAAAGATAAATAAAAACAACTAATGTAATCGTCCAAAATGAGTAGTTTCTATTTTTTTGTGCTTGGAAATAAAAACGAAAGCCAAATCCTATAATCAAAAGTTCAACAAGATAACTTATTTGAAAAAAAACTTTGTCTTCAACAGCGCTTAGAATGCTTATTACAAAAACAAGAATCATTAAGAAAAACTGAGCGATAATTGCTCTTTTAAAATCATCATTAATATCTAAATTTAGCATGCGCTTAATTATCATTATGCTTCTCTTCGAGTTCTCTTAAAGTCGTTTTGATTATAAAGATCGGATCCTTATAGTCTGTCTCTATTATAACAGCATTTTTTTGTTTGTTGGGTGTTAAATAATAAATTGGCTCGTCTTTATTGATATTTTTAGTCAAATTCAAAAGACTATAATGTGAGTCTCTTCCCCTAAAATGCTTTACAGGTATTATCTTTTTAAGTTCAAACGAAAACTTTGCTCCATATTGATAGGTTTCAGAAACGACAGTCGAATCACCGACAATATCTCTAAACATTTCAATTCGTTTTTCCCAGTTCTTTATCTCATTTAAGCGTCCAATGTTTTGGCCTTCATAGAATGAGGATGGAAGACTTAGTATTAGCCTTAAGCTTAAAAATAGAAGTGCTGGAAAAATGGTTAAGGCTAAAATCAACTTTCTTTTTTCATATTGTGGAATTAATCTTTCCATTAAAATTAAAAAGCATGCACACGCACTAACAGTCCAGTTTGCTTCAACTTGATTTCTAAACGACACAAAGAATAGAAATATTAAAAAGCCTAAAACATTAAAGATTAAAATTCTCTCGAAGTAATCCTTTCTATTAATCTTTTTTATTATAAAACAAAACCAAACAAAAAATCCCATTCCAAAAAGAACTAATTGGCTTGTAATGTAGTTTAGAATATTTGCTAACTCAAAATGCTTCTCAGCTCTACCGGTAAGATGAAATTTAAAACTCACAAAATCATTTAAGTATTGCCAGTACATATGAGGTAGAAATAAAAAGGCTGAAGTGGCTGCAATAATCCAAAAGCTTTTCTTTTTTAGCAAATGGGGAACGGCCATTACCGTTAGCAAGACAATCAATAATCCGTGATACTTGCTATAAAACATACAAGCTATACTTAGACTTACTAAGAAAATATTTAAGACGCTTTCTTCTTTTAAGTAACGGTTCGTTGTCCAAAGAAAGAGTACAGAGAAAAATAAAAGAGGTGTATCTGGTAGAGCTAAAATTCCTGCTGACTGAACAAGAGGAAGTGAAAGACTTAAACAAATAAATAAGAATTTGTTTTTCTTTGTCGATAAATCCCACAGAAGCCAAAGAGTTGATACAGATAGAATATTAAAAAAGAAACGAACACCAAACTCATTTGGGAAAATGGAGTATCCCATTTTTATCAAAGCCGCTACCATGGGTGGATGATCAAAATATCCCCACGATAAAAATTGAGAATAAACCCAATAATAAGCTTCGTCGTAGCTTAAGCCCATATACAATGCACATATAGAATTTAATAAAAATATGATTATCAAATAAGCTTTTATAAATGCACCTGTAATTTTATCTTGATGATTAAAGTGGCGCACCCTGAGAGATTCGAACTCCCGACCTTCTGATCCGTAGTCAGACGCTCTATCCAGCTGAGCCAAGGGTGCACTTTATAAAATGAAGTTCATTTTTAAATTATATTCTAAGGAATTTCAAGAACTTAATTCCTTTCGAGGCCTTTTCTTTCGTAATTTTAATAAGTTACAGTTGAAATTCATCTTTTTAACAAATACTATAGTCTCATGAAGAAGATTGGTATTTTAGATTCAGGTATTGGAGGCTTCTCTTTATTAAAAGAGCTACTAGATCAAAATCTAGATGCACAATATTTCTATATATCAGACAATGATAATGTTCCTTATGGTGATAAATCTCAAGAATTTATTTATACTCGAATGAAAGTACTAGTTAATGAGCTACTTCTTCAAAAGGTTGAAGCTGTCCTTATTGCCTGCAACACGGCGACCGTTGAAACAATTGAAAAGCTTAGAAGTGACTTTAAAGTCAAATTTATTGGTATTGAGCCATATATTAACTACCTAAACCACACAAACCATAAGGACATTGCTCTTATACTAACAGAAGCTACATATCGATCCAGTCGCTTTAAAGAGCTTCAAGCAAGCTGTGATCCAAATGGTATAGTAGAAATATTTCCGCTTAAGAACTTAGCCCTTATTATCGAAAAGCTTTCTTATAAAAACTTTCAAAGCATAAAGACTGAAATTAAATTAGAACTTGATTCTATTAATTTATCAAAATTCACAGAATTGATACTTGGTTGTACTCATTATCCATTAATCAAAAACTTTATTGAAGAAAACTATAAATTAAAATGCATAGATCCAAACCTTGCAGTTATTAAAGAACTTAAAAAACAGGCCAATCTTTTAGTTCAAGAACAACAACAAAGTAAAAGCTTTTTATACAATTTTAATGTCCATACGGGATGGAAGACCAAAGACCTTTCTCAGTTTTTCTTCTTTAATTAACCTGTAAAAACCTTAGTCATATTTTCTAAAAACGACACTCGCAACATCGTAAATTCAAACACTTGGATGCTTATTCTTGGCACCATTTTCGCTATATAAAAGGGACAACAAACTTTAAAGATGGAGTCCTATGAAAAAGGTACTATTTATACTACTTTCAATTTTTGCACTAACTGCCTTTGCTAAAAAGAAGTTTAGAAAAAGATGTTCACTAACTTCTAGCATTAAACCAAAGTGTTACCACAAAAGAGATGCTCCCATTTTAAACATTTCTCTTATTTATTATGGAAATGAAAGTGACATGAATATTGAACATCTTGAAAAAATTGAAGGCCTTTTAAAAGAAAGATTCTCCAAAGCAACTCAACAAGAGCTAACGCTAAATATTCAACACAAAGCAATCGTACCTTTCAAGCACAAAATACCGGAAGGCTATACTTATAATAATATTGAAGACAAAAAAAGACTTCAAAGAATTTGGTATTATGACAATGTAGGATGGAAAATTAATCTTGAAATGTATGAAGAATATAAAAGGTTATACCCAGAGCAAACTAAAACAATTGATGTTCTATTAACAATTACAGGTGCTCAATTTGATGCACTAGGATTAGCAAACGGACGTGTTTCCACAACAGAATATCCTCAAGAAATCGCATGGAACCTTCCAAATGGTGGTCGTGTTAACTACCCTACGGATTATGAACTTGTTGAC
Source organism: uncultured Oligoflexia bacterium (assembly GCA_937120495.1). Lineage (GTDB taxonomy): Bacteria > Bdellovibrionota > Bacteriovoracia > Bacteriovoracales > Bacteriovoracaceae > CAKZJW01. The sequence goes on along the minus strand of CAKZJW010000004.1, from coordinate 14,398 downwards.
GAACTGATTCATGAGCTTGGGCACAATATGTTTATTGGGCATGCTACAAGCCAATGCCAAAAAATTTCTTACAATGCACAAGTTGCGACATACTCTTCAAACGAAGAAAGAATGGAAGGTATAAGATTGGCGAGAGAAAGAACAAAAGCCTGCTGTGAAGCATCTCCTAGTAAAAACGATGTTATGAGCTATTGTAGAAATAGATCAAACGTAGATGAAAACTTCATGCACGGTTTCGAGTCTTGTAACTTAGGAATGATAAAAAAATTAGTTATTCCGGCAATGCTTAAAGGCCGTAGATGGAATGTTGCAGGAAGAGTAAGCTGTAGATAATTATTTTGAAACAAAGCACATCTATAAAAAATTAGAGATGTGCTTTGATATTTTTTAATTAGAAATTATATCTTGCACCAACAGCGATATTTAAGCCGTTACCGGCCATAAGAGGAATTGCAAGAAATCCGAAGGCATCAAAAGGTGTTGAACCAATTTTATATTCAGCTCCGCCAACTGCACGTATACCAAAACCATCTTCCACAAAAGCTCCTGCACCGTACTGCCAAGATAATCCACTTACATCAAAGTTTCTCTTATCAACCCAAAGATAGTCTGCACCAACGTGGCCATTACCAACCGCTGCATTTATTTGATTATTATCACTAAGCTGATACTTACCACTCAAGGCAACAGAACTTCCTACCATTACACCTGCAGAATAATCTGAAGCAAAGCTTGGAAGAGCAAAAGCAACAACTAAAAGTACTAAAATTTGTTTCATTGATTCTCCTAAAAATTTAATTGAAAAATAGAACTTGAGGTTAACAACAAAAAAAACCAGAGACAAGCTCTGGTTTAATTATGGCGGAAACGGCTGGATAAGCACCCCATCATAATTATTAACATTCAATTGCTTGAAAATAATGATTTCGTGCACTATAGATAAAAATTATTTAATTGTAAAGAATCTAGAAAGCCCAGCCAAAAGAGAAGCTTGGCCACAATGAGTAATGTCCTGGAATGTTAATCTCTTTTTCTTTTGAGGAGTCATTAACTTTAAAAGAATAGTCATAAGTATAAAAAGCTGTGTTTAGCTGCAAACCAATATTAAAGTTATCCCACTGCCAATGGTATCCACCAGAGAATGAAACACCAAAACCATTTCTATAACCAGTTTCATCTATATTTGGCCTAGAGTCATACCTCACTTTTGTATAAGACAGATCTACCCGATAAACATAACCCTGCTTAAAAGTTTCAGATTCCCAATACCTAGCAAAAACAGAATATCTTTCCATATCAAAGTCAGTCAGATCAGAAGTATAAGTTTTTGAACTAATAAACGAGCCACCAACAGTGTAGGTATCATTCAACTTTTTTTCTAAATTATAGCCGGAAACTCTTGATCTTGAAGAAGTTCCCTTCAAATTACTTTTTAGAAAAATATCCCATTTTTTTGCGTACGTATTTAATGGAACAGCTAATAATATAGCTACACTTATAAATTTCAACTTCATCCTTTCTTAAATTAAAATCTAATTTATAGACTCACATTCAACATAATAAAAGTATTTCTTTAAATCTAGATCTATACCATATTTATCCTTAAAGTAAGCTGCACCTTTTTCATTTACTTCGTAGCAGTCATACATTGGATTTTCTTGATCAATTTGAAAAAGATTTTGCATTTCTTTCAAATTAAAAAAATCTAGCTCAATTTCTTTTATATATTTTTCATTTTTTCGGCTAAATACCGTTAAATACCTTCTAACTATCATTATCAAGGCTCCACCTTACGAGTCGGATCAGCTGGTTTAGTCTGTAAACCAGAATCGGGATCATATTCGCCCAAGTGCTTTCCTCTTTTGTTGTACTTTTCAAGCCTACCATGCTGACTATCCCATTCGAATATATTTCCTTTTTTATCCTTCCATCTCTTTCTTAAACCACCACCGGAACTAATCGTTTTTCTTTTCTCAAGAGAGAGATTACGAATACCCCTTGGGACAGATGGTGGTGGCTTATACTTACCAATCAATTCCCCGAGGTGGCCACTTTGATTATCCACTAAGTTAAATATATTGCGTCCTGCCCATTTCGACAGATCACTAATTTCACTACTTGTTTTAAGTCCTAATTTCAAAGAAGCTTTGGAAATCAAGCTTGTTGATCTACCTAACTTTGAGGCAATAGCAGCCCCCTTGATAGTTTCTTTGCTAAATTTTCCAACAGCACCCACTGGTATCAATGAAAATAAGACATCAGAAGAAGCTCTTCCAATAATTTCAGCTTTTCCTGTCTCATCTGCTGCTTGAAATTCATCCCAATAGTCTCCAAGCGCATCACCCATTGCATCAGCTAAACCTCCGAGACCATTTTCAGCTACAAAGTTCATAGTAGCTTCTAATTCTTCTTTTGTTTTCGCAATATCAATTAAATCCTTAAAAGTCTGAACTATATTCTCACCTGCCGCACCAACACCTGTTTTTATAAGATCAATAGTGGACTTTTGTTTCTTAATTTCTTCAGCAATTAAAGCTTCCTCATCAGCATCAGACGGAAGACCATTTTTAACTTTTTCATAAAGTTCTTTCTGCTTGTTTGCTAGCATTCTCTGCAACGTTTGAGCATCTTTGGTATTGTTCATCCAAGATCTCATTTCATTGGTGAAGTCAACATCATTAAGCATATCCTGCATATCGATATTTCTCATCCAAGCGAGCTGCTCTTCAGTTATTCTATTATCACTCGTTGCTACATCTGATGGATTGCCCTGAGGATCCAATAAGCTACAGTCAGTTCCCTCTGATGAGGAGGTACACTCTATGCCTCCCTCTACACAATCATCATCCTCACTTGCATCTTCTGGATCCTCGGGTGGCTGTTTTCCTCCACAAGCAAGCCAGTTTATCGGTTTTAGAAAGATTGCATTTATTGCATCGTCTATCTCCTTACCTGGGTTTGTAGTAATCCACCTACCAAATTTTTTTATATGATATTCTGTAAATTGACTGGTCTCTCTTACACTATTTTTAACAAGATTTAAAACCCCACTAACACTACTTCCCAAACCTTCAGCTATCCCTCGTACCAAACCGCCAACAGGGTCCCTTCCGAGAGTTATTGTGATTCCACTAATAACATCTTTTGGAGGAAAAACTTCATCTAACTCCCTCTCTATGTTATTTAATCGATTTTTCTTTGACCTCTGTAAATCAATAAAAATATTTTCCTCAATACTATTAAGAGCCTTTAATTTAGTATATTTTTCTTTGTTCGGTAATATTTGTAATGTTTTATCTATTTCTAATTTTATTTTTTTTAATTCTTCACTGTCTCCCATCACTGCTTCAAGTGATATTCCTTCATTTGATGACAACTCACTCACATCAAGCCTCAATAGTTTCTCAGCTTTGTTTACATTGATAAAATAAGTATCTTTAGCTTGTTTATAGTCGTCAAAGAAGTTGTTTTGTTCTTTTAGTAATTTTTGAAGCTCTTCTCGGTTTTCTTCATAAGCTTCAGGGTAATTATCGCATTGATTTTTTTGATCATTTAGACTTTTAAGCTTCGAATTATTAGACGTATCTGTTGTCCAAATCTCTCCAAGTTTCTCTTTAAGACTTCGACATCTAATATACTTCTTAACATTATTTTTATTCGCTAGCTCAGCCTCTGCCTTGTTAACTTTAATCGTTACCCTTGATAAGTTTTTTTTCTTTCTATCAAGTTCACTCTTCGAGTTTCGAATATAATTTTTCCACCTTCTTTTAAAACTTGGAGAAATAGATCCTAAGCTTTGATATAAATCCTCGGAACAAGAGTTATGCACATCTAAAGGAGTCAACTCAACCTTGCTTAATTTATAAAAATCGAGGCTTATATTTGTCTTTGATTGTGAAGTTTTTTGTTTCTTAACATCAACTAATAATCTTCTTTCCCTGCGAGATAGCCTCCGTAAGTCCCTCGCCGGCATAGGAGTTCTTCTAATTCTATCCTCAATACCTTGTACATAGTTATTATCGCATTTTTTTATATTGTTTACCATTCGTGCAATAAACCGTTCTCTATCGTGCGGCTCAAACGAATTAACTTTTTTATTATTCAGCGCTCCACTTTCTACTATTTCAGAAAGATAAGAACTCTGACTTTCAGTCATTTTACACGAAGACATATCAAGAAGGTTATCAACCTCTGTTGCATACTTGGGAGCCGGTCTATAGTCATTCTTCTTTAAGCCTAGGCTATAATCAAATATTTTCTGATATTTTTTATTAGGTAAATTTTGAGATAGTTCATTTAAAAGACAAGGTTTTTTCATCAGTGAAGAAGTTGAATTTTCAAATAATTCTGCACTACTTGATTCTATTGATTTTCCTATCATTTCATCAATGAGCCCCAAGCTTTCTAGCTCACTATAGCTTTTTGATAAAAGTTCCGAGTTATATAAATCACCGCAATAGTAAATATTATCTAAGCAAGAGAGAAGGTTCGGGTTGCAATCACAATGATACTTTCTGAAGAGTAGAGTTGGATTAAGATCGATACTCTTGTTTGCTTTCGAGTTATTTATCTTAATATCTGTTTCCTTATTAAAACAAATTTTTTCTCTTAAATTTAAAGTATATGTTTCTGGTACAAGATACTCTGTCGCTATATTTTTACAAAATGTAATTTGGCCAACAGAAATGTATCTGCTCTTTGTTGCTTTTATACATTTATATAGATCCTTCTCTCCAGATAGTTCTTCAAGATCTTTTGTAAGTACTAAGCTATCTTTCTCCTTAAGAAGCTTTAGCAACCTAATTCTCGAAACAGGCTGTTTCTTTTCTCCTCTATCGCTTAAGGCAATAAGCTTTCTCCCCTTAATATCAATTAAGGATACTTTTTGAGAAAAGCAGCTCAAAGAACAGCAAAACAAGATTAATAGTATATATAACTTCACACTTCTGTTATCGGATAAATCGGCATAACAATTTAATATTGAATATTGAATATTGAATGAGAGCTCTTCTCTATTCGAGACGTGAGGCTCTAAGCTACGAGAATTAAATAAAAAAAGCCTCTTCCGAAGAAAAGGCTTTTCATTACAACACCTTAGAACGAATTTCTGGGGTGCGAATATGGCGGAAACGGCGAGATTCGAACTCGCGGAACGCAGAACGTTCGGACCCTTAGCAAGGGCCTGGTTTCAGCCACTCACCCACGTTTCCATTGCTGATACTTTATGCATTTAATGTAAACAAGTTTTTTTCCGCCATCTTCATCAATATAAAAAATAAATTCAAAGAGAAAATGGCGGAAGTGGAGGGATTCGAACCCCCGGAAGGCGCAAACCTTCAACAGTTTTCAAAACTGCCTCCTTCGACCACTCGGACACACTTCCATTGAAAAACTTGTAATGAAGAATATAAAGGCAAATCGTTAATAAATCAATTATTTATTTTTAGATACGATCTTTTCCTTACCACCCATATATGGTCTTAATACCTCAGGTATAGTTACCGAACCATCAGCATTTTGAAAATTTTCTAAAATAGCAACCATCGTACGTCCTACAGCCAATCCAGAACCATTTAGCGTGTGCGCAAATTGTGGTTTTTCACCCTGTTTTTTAAATCTAATACTTGCGCGTCGCGCTTGAAAATCATTACAGTTTGAACAAGAAGAAATTTCTCTATATGTTTTTTGAGATGGAACCCAAACCTCTAGATCAAAAGTTTTGTTAGAACCAAATCCAATATCACCTGTGCACAGCCTTACCGTTCTATAAGCAAGCCCCAGTTTCTCTAAAATCGTTTCTGCAGATCTAACCATTTGCTTCAAGGTCTTATCAGACTCATCAGGATGAGTGATATTAACCATCTCAACCTTATTAAATTGATGCACTCTAATCAACCCACGTGTATCTCTGCCGTGTGAACCGGCCTCAGATCTAAAACATGGTGTAAATGCCGTATATTTAAAAGGAAGCTCCTGTTCATTAAAAATTTCATTCGCTTTTAAATTTGTAAGCGGAACTTCTGATGTTGGAATTAAATACCAATTTTTATCTTCTAAAGTTAGTTTAAACAAATCCTCTTCAAATTTTGGTAACTGTCCTGTTCCATAGAGAGTTTTCTCATTCACAATAAATGGTGGAATTATTTCTTCATAACCATTATCAAGATGGAAATCTAACATAAAGTTTGCGAGAGCTCTTTCTAGTCTTGCAAGGTCATTTTTATAAACACAGAATCTTGCTCCAGTAAGTTCCGCAGCTTTTTCAAAATCCAACATTCCTAGGTTTTCACCTAAATCAGCGTGGTCTTTTACTTCAAAAGAAAAAGACTTTGGCTCTCCCCACTTATTCACTTCTACGTTTGCTGCTTCATCATCGCCAATAGGTGTATCTTCAGAAATCGTATTTGGTATTGTTGAAAGCTTAGACTCAAGGTTTTGTTTAACTTCATTAAGAGCAGAAGTTGTCGAGTCAATTGATGATTTCAAGTTCGTAACATCTTTTTTAATATTTTCAGCCTCGTCTTTTTGCCCATTTTTCATAAGCATTCCAACTTCCTTGGACTTAGACTTAACTTGCGCTTGAATTGTTTCAACTTCAGTTGTTAACTCTTTTCTTTTTGTGTTTAAATTCACAACTTCATCAATAACACTCAAGTCAAAATTTCTTTTTGAGAGGTTCTCTTTGAAGTTTTCTAAGTTTGATTCTATAAATTTAATATCGTGCATTCTTTTCCTTACTGCATAGTTCTAATATATGTATTTATTTCACCTTTATACTTTGAGGTAGGTGAAAGCTCAAGAAACAATTTGTAGGACTCTATAGCGAGGGAACTTTGGGCCATCTTTCTATAGACATCACCTAAAAGCTTATGGATTTCAGCTCTCTCAGGTGCATTATCACGAGCTTTCAAGAACAAATCAAGAGCAAGATCATGCTGACTCTTTTTAAAGCTTATTTTAGCTAACCCAAGTAACATATCAACGCTTTCACCGTTAATCCGTTGAGCTTTTTTATATTGATTTTCTGCCTCTATATAATTTTTTTGCTTTGAATAAATATCACCCAATAAAATATATCCAAGTTCACCAGATGCATTAGCTTTAATTTCTTTTTGCGCGAGCTCAACTGCTTTGTCTAAATTATCAGTTAATAGATAGAGGTTACTCATATACAATTGTAAGTTTGGATATGTATCAAGTCGATTCTCTATAGCCTTAAACTCTCGTAAAGCGTCTTTATATTTTTCCATTTCCATATAAAGTTTTCCAAGCTCAAGTCTAATTTTCAAATCACCTGGATTCATGGATATAAGCTTTTTACTTTCTTCAATTTGTACACTTGGCTTATCATCAAGCTTTGCCGCTTCAATCAAGAAATAGTGAAGTGTAGTATCTTTATTTGGTATTGATTTAAGCTGCTTTTTAATAGTTTCAAATAGTTTTATTTGTCCACTTCTGTAATAGAAAATTCCAATTTGGCTCAAAAGCTTCGCATTATCTGGGAAGTCTTGGAGAACATTGTATAAATATGCAATGGCAATATCAGCACCATCTGACTCATACAAAATACTTGAATATGCAATTCTATATTCTACTTTTGCTGGGTCTAAGTCCATTGCCTTATTTAAGGTCAATTTTGCTTTATTAAACTTATTAAATTTAATATACATTTTTGCAAGTTCAAATAGATTACTATCATTAAGTGGATTTATATTAATTGCTTTTTGTAACCAAAATACAGAATTTTTAAAATCTTCTTTATAGATATAATACTTTGCGGTTAAAGATGTATATTGGGTGTTTTTCCTCAACTCGCTTGTGTTTAATATTGTTAGTAACCTTCTAACATCTGTGAATTTATAAGCTTCTATATAAGCATCAACTAACGTAAATACAATTTCAGGATTTTTGTTATTTTGTTTATAGAGTGACTCTAGATTATTTATTGCTTCTTTAAACAAACTTTGCTTGATTTGAAGCGTAGCTAAATGAATTTTTGCAGGAATAAAATTAGGAGCAATTCTATTTGCTTCCAATGCATCCTTAAATGCAAACTTCCAATTTTTATTTTCGACCTGAAGTTTTGAACTCGCTACAAGTTGCAAGGCTTTACTCTCAATTATTAATTCATTTTGCCCAGTAACATTATCTTCAAACAATGATGCAAGCCTTGAACGCAACTCTAAAGATTCATGCGTCTTTAGGGCTTTTTGAAAAAACTTCTGAGCTCTCTCAATCTCCCCTTTATGGATTGCTAGTAAACCTTTATATTCAAGATATTTTGCATAGTAGGCTTTCGACTCACCTAAGTTTTCTCCTCTAAGTTGTATTAATAATTTCTCAAGTGATTTAAAGTCTTCATCGTAGATTAATAGTTTTGCTCTTTCTAAATTTAAAGGAATCGACTTTTTATAGACCCCCTTAACGGTAGTTATTATTTCAGCTGGCTTCTCATAATTTCCAATAGTGCTGTAGTAGTTAATTAGAGACAGAATCACAAACATTGATTGTTTTTTAATATCTGTTGTTTCTATTTTTTGTGCTATTTTTTTTGCTTCTATTAAATCACCTGTTTTTAGCAGTGCTCGAAGATGAACAGCATATAAATCAACAGTAGGATTACTTTTTTTGACTGTATTATATCTTTCAAAAGTATTTACGGCAGCGTTATATTTTTTCATTCTTAAATAGAACAAGGCTAAGCCTGCTGCATAGTCAGCCTCAGAAAGAGCTTTTGTTTTAAATATCTGAACAAGTTTAAAAATAGTGTTGGCATCTTCAGTTCTATCTTTTGAATCATTTAAGAGTAATGAATATAAAAAGATTAATTTACCGGCTGCTGGATTGCCGTTAAACTTGTTTTCTACAGATTTTCTATAAGCTATTGATGATTTAATATTATTTATATAAGTACCAACAGAATATAATTTTTTCCCTTCTTGATATAGTGCCGAAGCCTGCTTGCTATCTGGTTTATCAAATCTAATGGGAAAGCTTATCCTTGGATACTTAAAAGATATCTTTTGAATCTTCTTCTTCTCACTTTCATCTGGTGTAAAGAAAACATAAAGTAGTAGTAAACCTGCAACAAGAAGAATGATTTGCTTTCTCTTGTTTGGCGACTCCTCTTCATCATCATCCTCTTCTTCCATTTGAGAAGCCTTAAGCTTAAGTTTCTCTTTCTCTTTTTCTATCTTCCTTTTTTCTTTTTCAGCCTTTTTTTCTTCGACTTTAAATTCTTTTTCTGTGGACTTTATATTTTTGGCTAAATCAGACTTTAAACTATCAAGATTTATAAATTGCGTTGAATCTGTATCTAAATTTACTTCTGGTTCCTCTAATTTCTTTTTCTCATCTTCAAGTTTTTTATTTTTTTCATCTTCCAGCTTAGCTCTTTTAAGCTCCTCTAGATATTTATGAGTATTTGGATTAATTTGAGTTTTATCAGATTCCTCTATTTGCTCTTCTTTAACAGGTTTTTTTTCAACAACAGTTTCTTCAATAACATCTTCTATAGGATCTTCAAGCAACTCAGCTTCATCAATTGATTCTACTTGGATTGAATCTTCAACTTGTGGTCGATCTGAAAAAGGTGTTTTCTTTTCATATTCGAATTTTTTTGGAAATGCATCAACACTAGAACTATCGACTTCCTTTTTAAGATCTTCTAAATTTATTTTTTTTATAAATGTAGCTTCATTTTCAACTTCTTTTTCTAATTCTATGCCTTCAAATTCTTGAAAAGAAGAAATTTCTTTCCAATCTCCTGTTGGAAATATTTGAATTTCTTCAAAACCTTCAATACGAGATTTTCTTTTCAATTCAAAGATTTGTTCTCTATCGAATGGGCCAACGACTCTGCCCGTTTTAAGCCTTACTCTATATTTTGTCATAAGTGTATATTACCATTAAGATTATTATTCCGCTTAAGAAGCCCACTTGCTTGTAATCAATAGATATTTTTTTAAAATTTAACTCCTCCTTATAGAAGAAGTAAATTTGGTTTAATATCAATCCAGTAATTAAAGCAATTTTAATTAAGTTAGATGCATTTTCTTTTCTACATTCATTTATTATAAAAAAGAATAGAGGGTTTAGAGGTGTAATTAAACACATGCTACGCAAAAAGAATCTAATTCTCTTTTGAGAAATAAGCTCATATACCTCATACAACAAGAACAATATTACTGTTAAAGAAAGAAATTGCATGATTTGTATGCGTTGATTTAATAGAAAAGGCATCATTATCAATACGTATGAAGTTAACAAGTCTCTTTTCTCAAATCTAGACCTTAATGAATTAAAAAGAAAGTTTTTAAATTGAAACAAAAAAAGACATAGTGCAAAGCCAGCGAATATATTTTCTATTTTAATATAATTCAAATAGTTAACTTTTAAGCACAATTCATACAGGACAAAAAGAATAGTTGCTGGCAAAAAAGAGCCAAACACGACATTAACAAATATACCATCTTCTCTTTCTCTAAAGTTTAAGATTGGATAAATATAAAAGAATATAAGACAGAGCATACTTATTATCATTACCAATCGAACTGCTTCATCACCAACGAAATAAGAAGCCAGTATCATCGGGACAATTAAAACTAGACGAACGGTACTGTAATGAAATTTATATATATTATTCTTTGTAGTAGATTTTTTCAAAATGCAAATATAGAGATAAGATATTTCACAGATAAAAAGATGTAGAAAATAGGACTGACTATCAAGACTTCTCAACAAATAGTAAAACAAAACGACTATTCCCAACTTCATTAAAAGTTCAGTTGCTTGTTTTTTTGTACAATAAAGAATGAGAAGCGGAGCGACTGCAAAAGCCACAAAAAATTGATTATTAATAATATCAGTCAATAATACAGAACCAAGAACAAATGAAACGACTAAGCCAAAAAGAAGATAAATTGTTCGTTTATCATTTTTTTTAAATAGAGAAAGGCTTCCTACAAGAAATAAGTATGCATATGATATTAATGACATACCTTCCTCCCACTTTTAAATTCAAAAAATTGTAGAAGAAATAAACAACTTAGGACAATAGAGAGAACTCCAGACGAATTGATCACAAAAAAGGCTGCAAACAGCAATATTACTAAATGGAAAAGCTCTGTATAATTTTTTAAATCAATATTCTTAGAAAGTTCTATTACAACATAGATAGTTATTGGTACAAATTCATAAATATAGACACCCTCTACAATTGAAAGGATAATGAACGTTTGTAATATATGCTTTACTTCAATTTTTTTAAATAGAAGAAAAAATAGAATTGGAAAGATATAATATGTTTCACTATCAATAACATTAATTTTAAGCTTAAAGCAAAGAACTAACAAGGAACCTACTACTAAGTTATTTAATAATTGATGAGTGATATTGCTAAGTTTGCACGAAATTCTTAAAAGTAACAAAATACTCACAAGAACAATTTCCCAGTATGCAGTTATCTCTGAGGAGATATTTAATACACTAAGAGGTAGTAACATCAGCAAAAATAATATTTCAAAAGTACTTATTTTTAATTGAGGCTTTAAGGTCAAATAAAAAAACAGACTAGCCCCCAACATGTATATATATTCTATATTACTCAAAATATTCACACTAGCTCCATAAGGTATATTATCGCCAAGAAGAATATTACAATTATATTTATTGGAATTAGGTTAAGTTCATTTGAGAACTTTGTCCTAGTAAGAAAGAAATTCGTACTATAGTTTCTCTTTGTAGAACTTATTATCCTTTCTGTTTGTTTTTTTACATTTGCCTCTCTACTGAGAAGAATCCATCTATTTAGCATATCATAATTAGTTTGTTTAACTTTATCTCTAAAAACGTAACCATTTAAAATTAGAAATATTACCGAAAGCCCCAATGAACATGATACTAAAGGATCTACTCCCCCTATAGAAAAGAGAATTATTCCAACTAAAACAAAATCTTCTAGCCTGATTTTTAAATTTTTATAGAGTACATAAAGTAAAGAGCTGCCCCCTATTATTGCATTAAGGGTTGGTTCAGACAAAAACCCTTCTAAACTTAAATTTATAAATAAGAACGACACAATTAAAATTTTAAATGAATTATTTAATTTCAATTTATAAAAATTCATTCCAAGAATCAATAACAATAAAGATACTTCCCAACTAGAGAATAAAAAAACTGCATTAACAAATATGTATTCTCTTTTATCAATTCTTTTAGTTTGAAGAAAGATTGATAAGTAATATGCATTTTGTAAAACCAATACAGTAAGACACAGAAATGAAGTAGAAACAAAATCAACATGTGGCATAAAAAAATAATTTAATATATAAATTACAGTTGTAATTCCCAATAGAATTAGATCATTTTTATTTTCAAAAAATCTCATCCAGATAGAAATTGCAAATATGGCTAAGCCGCTCATTGTTCTTCCTCTATATTCACAATTTTTCTTTTTTGTGTTTCAAAAAACATTGAAATCAAATTTCCGATGAGTGCAAAAAGTATTACAAAAACAAGTAGCTTTAATTGGCTTGTGTTTGTCTTCTCTATTAACAAAACAGTTGTTCCAATGGATAGAAATCCAAAAGACATAAGATAAGATAATAAGTCTTTTGAAAAGAGTAGAGCAATCAGTCCCAACAAAAGCATTGTTATACTAATCATTAGCATCTTTACTCCCTTTAAATATCATCATTATAAATAAAAGCACGAATAGGCTTAGGTATAGATCTTCACTTACAACTGAAGTTTCAGATAGAACAATATCATTTGTCTTGTGTTTATATGACAGACACACAAATGCTACAAAAACAGTTGATACAAGTATTTTATATATATTCAATGGTTTATATTTTTTTTCAACACTCCATTGCTTTATATTTTTAATTTGTAAAAAATAATTATTAAACGGTAAAAGATTTATTACAAAACTAAAAATAGCCAAAACCTGGAGTCCTTTAGACCAAGAATACATACAAAGAAAAATGTTTAAAGCAAAAAAAATTATGAATTTTAATTTAATTTCTTTTGTAAAAATGGCTAAAATACCAAAAATGAAAAGTAGAAGTGCAATTAAGCTATAAAGCATAACAAACTCCTAACATTATTATATATACACCGACAAAGTACCTCATTTGGCCTTCTATATTATACATTATTGATTTTTCCACACTAAATTTTGTTATATTTTTTTTGATATAAGAAGCTATGAATTCAACTAAAAACATACTCATTAAATAATAGAAAATCTTTATTGGTGTAATCATTTTTTGTGAAAAAGAATTTATATACAAAAACAAACTAAAATAACTTATTACGAAAATAATTTTTGAGAACACAGCATTTTCAATATCTCTTGTTTTCTTACCAATTCTATTTATTTGATAAATAATTAGTGAGAAATTTAGAAAGGCAATTATTTTAAAAAATGTTAAGGCAAAAAAATTAACATCAACATTACTTAAGAGCATATAACTTAGTGTGAAGTTAGCAATCAAAAGAACTAATTGCGATATAAAGTTTTTCAAATTTGCTTCGAGTGTATATTCTTTTTGAAAGAATGTATTATTAGTATATGTGTACACTAAGTACAACGTGGATAAGGCTAAAAATGAATACTCTAAATTCGTTTTCACTATTAATACTGTAGTTACAAGATAGACACTTACAGTTAGTGTTAAAAGTTTTAACAAAAAATCACTAAAAATAATTTCATTATTTCTATTAATATTATTTTGTATCATTTGTTTAATATTCATTATGAGTGTTTGTTTATAACTCACTTTTCCTTTAGAGATCTTTAAACCATCTGCATAGGATTCTATGGTCAATAAGATAATACCAAAGATGAGACTAATTACGATTGTTATAAATACTGTTATGGGAAGTAAGATTGTCATTTTACAAAGCCTTTTCTAGCGAAAAATGCTATTAACCCAACAATCATAGATTGGTTCACAAACTTTTCTTCAAGAAGAAAGCTTCCAGAGATTAAAAGAAATATTAACAAGAAACCCTGTATCTTATATTTTTGAATGTCCTCTTTAATTTTTAAAAATTTATAATTTTCTTCTCGTTTTGTTCGAGCTGGTTTAAATAGATTTAACAAAACCACCAAAGAAAATACAAAAATTGAGCAAAAATAAAGAATATAAAGCTTAACTTCCATGTAAATTGCTTCTCGTTTCTAATTGATTAATGATAGAGTAGCTAATAATTTTTATTATGAAAACAGTGTTTTAAATAGGTTATACAATGTCTGATTTTTCTAGTCTGCTTAATCAAGTCAGAAATACAATAAAGAACAATGGTAGAGTTAATTTATCAGGAATAGATTTTAATACCTGGTCGTTTATTTCTTTTAATTTCATGAATGAACTATCAGATTTAAACTCCC
>CAKZJW010000003.1 GCA_937120495.1 uncultured Oligoflexia bacterium | reverse complement strand
TATTCGATTAACGGCAAATAAATTTGGATTTAACACAGATCTTTTTAGCATGTTGGATGTTGGAGAATCACAAGTTTTTACAGCAAATACGAATTATGCGTTGGCTGAGCTTGCTTCTGGTTTTAACAAAGCGACAATGATCTCACCAACACACGGAGCAATAATAGCGTCTGTTATAGCCAATGGCGGAGTTTTAAAAAGTCCAAAGCTTGTTACAAAAGTAATTGATAAAGAACACGATCGAGTTTTATGGAGGCCGCAAAATCTAGAAAAGAGGGTTATCTCAACTGACTCGGCAAAAGAACTAAGCTCCATGATGAAGCTAACTGTAAAGTCTGGTACTGCGCGCTCAGCCTTTAGACCATGGAAAATGAGAAGGATTAAGGATATCGAAGTTGCTGGTAAAACGGGAAGTATTACTGGAGGGATTCCTTATGGTAAAAGGGATTGGTTTGTGTCTTTCGCAAAGCGAAAGGGACAAGAACAAGACTCTGGTATTTCTGTATGTATAATGATTGTTAACGTTAAGAAGTGGTATGTTAAATCAACATTCCTTGCTAAAAAAATCATTCAATATTACTATGATGACTTAAAGAAAAAGAAAACTAGGAAAGTTGATAAAATATGAGCGATGAAATTATAGAAAAATCTGAAAAACCGGCACTAAGTAAAAAAGAAAAATTTAAAAAAGAATTTAAATCAATAACGTTCATTATTATTGCAGTTCTTGCATTTAGATCGACATTTTTTGAACCATTTAAAATTCCTTCTGGATCAATGATACCAACACTTCTTATTGGTGATTTTATTTTAGTAAATAAATTTTCTTATGGATTCAAAGTACCATTTTCAGATTGGTTCTCTGATCCGATTTATATAACAGGACCAGACAAACCAAAAAGAGGTGAGGTTGTTGTTTTTAAATACCCTAACGATACTTCACTGAATTATATAAAACGAGTTGTTGGCCTTCCTGGTGATACATTACAAATGATTAACAGAGTTGTTTATGTAAATGATAAACCAATTGTTGCAGATTCAATTGATGGCAAAGAGTTTATGGATGACATGGACGAGAAGTACAAAGTTTATAATTTAGAATTTTTCAAAACAAAGACTGGTGAGAAAGAACATATTACTCAGATTGATTCTGATAACTATTACAGTACTGATTTTTCAAAGATCAAGGTTCCTGAGGGTCATTACTTTGTGATGGGTGATAATCGAGATTTCTCTGCTGACTCAAGAAGCTGGGGTTTTGTACCATTTGGTCATATAAAAGGTAGAGCTATTTTAATCTGGTTCTCGACAAATATACCATTTCCAGGAGCTGACGCAGGTGATGTGTTTACATTTAGACCTTGGAGAATTGGTAACCTTATTAAATAAGGATTATTCTTGTCTCTCCATCATTTCCATTATCATTTGAATCTACAGAAAGAGATTTATTCTTTTTGATATAGCTTCTTAACCAATTTTTTAATGTTCCATTTCCATGGCCGTGAATAAAATTTATAAATGGTACAGAATCTGTAAGTAAATCAGAAATAGCATTTTCGACTAAGGTTTCAAATTCACTAAGTCTCATACCTCGACAGTCATACTCAATTTGTGCCTTTGAGTTTTGAGTGTAATTGACTTGAACAGATTGTCCTTTCTCTTTATGTGCTATTTTTAAAGAACTGCTAGGGCATTTAATACTCATGCGGCCTTTGGCAACGATGGCCTCTTTTTTCTTTAAATTAACACTCTTCACTATAACGGTATGTCCAAGAAAGGTTGAAAAGTAACTTGCTCCAACTTCAATTTCTTTTGGAGACTTCATATGAGAATAATCTTTTTTGACTTGTTGATTCTTAGAACTTTTAGGAGTGATTTCTCGAACAAGAGAATTTATTTCAGAAGATTTTTTTTCAACTTGTCTTGCAGAGTCAATCCTTCCTCTTTTAACATTTTGAAAGTGAGACTGGGCTTTGTCTAAGATTCTCTTGACCTTACTATCAAGTTGGCTAACTTTCTCTTCAAGCTTTAACTTATAAACCCCTTCCATCGAGTTTTTTTGATTTTTTAGTTGAATATTAATTTCTTTGTTCTCTCTAAGCGTATTCTCGAGCTCATTTTCTTTTACAGCAATTTTTTCAAGTAGGGATTCGTAGTTTAACATTTTGTTATCTAGAACTCTCATAGCTTTTTCTTTAACTCTTTTATTAAAGTCATTATCTTCAGTAAGTTTTGTATAAATACTTAACGCTTGAGAACTACCTGGAGTTCCAGTGTGAATTTTATAACTGGGCTTATTGGTCTTTGGGTCAAAACCAACGTGAGCAGATGTGAAATTATCTTTTTCATGAATCAATGACTTGAGCATCTGATGGTGAGTTGATACCAAAAAATGACTTGAACTAATTTTACCAATCTCATCAAATAAAGCAATTGCTAGAGCTGAAGCTTCCTCAGATGAGGTTGAATTAAATATTTCATCAATAATAATTAAATTTGTCTCGGCTAAGTTATCAACTAAGTCGGAATAATTCTTAACCTCAGAAGCAAATGAACTTAAACCCTCTGGAAGGTTTTGCCCGTCATTTCCAAAATAAAAAATATTTTCATAAGGATGAATCGTAACTTCTTGAGCCGGAAGATATATCCCGTACCTTAAAAAGATTTGAATAATAGCAATTGTTTTTAATGTTGCTGTTTTTCCACCAGTATTGGGGCCAGATATAATAAAACCTTTTTTTGTTTCATCAAGTTTTATGTCATTTTTAATAGGATTCTCTATCAAAGGATGAAACATCTTTTTAATAATAATTTCTTTTGAATTTGAAAGAGTAGGCATTACATAATTATTAATATGTGCAAAGCTTGCTCTTAAGAGGTATTCATCAAAATAAGATATGCAATTAGATATAAGTCTAAGATGATTTATCTGCTTGAAAAGATTATTTGAAAACTTAAGCGTTAAACTATTAAGTTCTTTATCTAAAGCCAAAATAGTTTGAAGTCTTTTTGTATTTAATTGTCTAAGCTTTGAAGGTTCAACAAAAAGGGTTTGTCCTGAGTCGGATCTCGAAACAATTTGGCCAAGCTCTGACTTGTAAGAGTCGGAGCGAATAGGCAGGACATATCTATCATTAATAAGATCAAAACTATTGAATTGTAATTTGTTAGACCAGTTGGAATCACCAATTAACTGTGAAAGAGTTTTTCTCGCACTTTGTTCCAGTTCGAGCTTCTCTGAGTAAAGTATACGCAAAACTGGATGCTTGAAATAATCAATTTCTCCAGTCATAGAAACAAAACTTCTGAATTCTTTTAAAAAATTATTTTGATAATATCTTTTGTTTTCATGGAAATCTTGTTTTTTTTCCTTCGTGAAAGCGAGGTCAATTAAGCTGGAGTGATGTGTTAGATACAATTCGATAGCTAATGCAATTTGATTGAGTTGGTCAAAACCTAAAATGGCTTCTTTTCTAATTTTTTCTACAGATGTAAAAAAACTTCCATCACTTGAAAGATTCTT
The DNA here is from genome assembly GCA_937120495.1 of uncultured Oligoflexia bacterium. Classification (GTDB taxonomy): domain Bacteria; phylum Bdellovibrionota; class Bacteriovoracia; order Bacteriovoracales; family Bacteriovoracaceae; genus CAKZJW01. Next base: position 73,534 of record CAKZJW010000003.1, on the reverse strand, counting down.
TAGCGAACTTGCTAAATCTCTGAGTTGCTCACTATGGTAAAGTTCGAGTAAGTCCTGTGTTTTTTTATAACAATCTTTTATCTGTGAATAATTTAGAGCTGTAAAAATACGTTCTTTCACCGTATGATGAAAATGAGCGTGACTTTCTAGCTTGGCCGTAATGAGTGGCCATTCTAGTAGGTCAAAAATATTTGAATCCTTAAAAACTTGAGAAGTCATGATACAAACTTATAATACTATTTCCCAAGAAATCCAGAGTTTTCGTAATATATTTACGGATTATGCCCAAATTCAAAAAATATATAGCTCTTCTCAGTTTATTAGTATTCAAATTCGCCTGCCTGGAAAGAGCTTCTTTCTATATTTAGGTAGGGGACATGGATTTGAGGGGTTTTGGTTAGGTGAAAAGCAGGTAGAAAGCGCTCTTCGTAAAAGAGATCAATTTTTAGAGTATTTGAGAAGATATTTAAGTGCCTCTGTTTTATTAGGTGTTGATCTAGATGATAAAGATCGTGTTTTGAAAATTAGTTATGGTCGTTTTGGCCAAACAAATAAATTATTCTTGTTCTATAAAGGTCGAGAGTTGTATTTTGCTAATTATTACTTCGATGAAAAAGATAAAAGATTTAAGACATTTCTTTCTTGGCATAAGGGTGTTCAGGAGGAAAAGTATGATGACTTCAATGTGTTTGACTCTATAGGTAGAAAAGAAATTCCAGATAAAACTAAAGTGCAAAAAAGAATACCGATAGAGAAACTTCTAAAAAATGAAAAAGAGAAAGCTCAAGGGCTTTTAAGCTCAGGGAAATCTAAAAAATTCTTGGTGAGAAAAAAGAAAAATATTGATTCGGATATTACTAAGGTCTCTCAATGGCCAAAGTTAGTAAGCTTTATTGAACAAACAGAGGACTTTGCGAAGCTTGAACGAAAGATTGCCATTCATGGTTTTAAGTTAAAATTTAAGTCACCTGAACACTATAAAAGACAGGATGAACTCTACTTAAAGGTTAAGAAACTTAAAAAGGCGCAAAAAATTTTAGCACTAAGGTTAAGCGACACAATTGATACATTAGAAAAACAAAAACAGCGCCAAGAGAACTTTGAAAATAACTTGAAAACAATTAAGCCTATTTGGGCACAGAGTTTTAAAACGGAAGAATTGGTTATTAAGAAAGAAAAAGGTTATGTTCTACATGAACTAAAGGGGTTAAAACTAGCAATAGGGCAGTCTGCTGTAGCCAATGACCAAATGAGAAAAGAGTGGGCTAAAAAGGAAGATATTTGGTTTCATGCAGTAGGAGACAAGTCGCCACATATAATTGTAAAACTGGGTGACCAAAATCTTGATATGGAATTTTTTAAAATTATTGCAAGTATGATGGTTCATTATATGGGAAGTGACAGTAGAGAAATAAATTTAATGTATACTTCTGTAAAAAACTTAAAAGGTGTAAAGGGAGCTGCTGGATCAGTAACTTTCAAAAAGGAAAAGTATATAAATGTTATTATTGAAAAAAATTGGAATAGTATTATTACTGACTATCAGCACGGCAATCGCTTCTAAAAAATTAGACCTTTGGCCGGCGCAGAACATGCCAGATAAAAAGATCAGAGATCTTTCCTTTAATATAAGTTTTAAAGCTTTTGAGGATAAGCCAATCCATGCCAAAGTTTATTGGATTTCAAATAAGAAAGATGTTGTGCTTATTGGCGAATATGAAAAAGAGAAAAAACAAAAATATATTGAGAGTATAAGCTCCAAAGTATCTTTAATCTTTGGAGATGAATTTGAAAATTATACGAGAAATTATGAATATATTGAATTCTCTAAAGGATGGCATAAATTTAAAGATGCTGTTGGAGTTGAAGATAAGATGGAAATTCTTATAAAGTCTAAACCTTTAAAGTTAAATATAATTGAAAAAAGATCAATTGGAACAAGTTATATTGAATACGTGTTTAAAAAACTGAAATCAAAAAAAGTTCTTTATAAAGTTGAACATAAGTCTTTTATTGGACTTCAATCAATTAAAGTAGAAAATACAATCGAGTATCGAGAAGTTGATAATGTAGTTTTTCCAGAAAGTGTTGAAGTTGTTACTAAGCAAAAACTAATAAATGGTAATGAAGATTCGCCAGTTAGGGAGCTTTTAGAGGAATATATTTTTAGCAATTATCAACTAAATAAAAGGGAAGCATTAAAGCATTTCTCTTCTAACTAGTTAAAAACACGTGAGTTGAAAATGTAAAAAATTCAAATCCACCCATTATTTCAGTGACTTGATGTATCGTGTCACCACATGAAGTTTTTATATTTGTTTCTAATATTTATCGTAGTTTCTTGTGGGCAAGAGCAAGGCAAGCTGTCTGGGACCTTTCTTAGTTCTCAAGAGCAAAAAGTAATTTCAAAAGAATGCAAGAATGTTAATTTTCATAAAAACTTTTTTGATCAAAAAAATCTTTTAAATATATTCACATGCTTTAGTTGGGACAGTGAATTTGTTGAGCTACACAAATTTATTAAAAGCTTGGATGAAAAAGAGTTTAATTCATTCACCAGTTCACTCAATGAAGAATTCTATGCGAATACAAAATCTAGAAATACCTTCTTAGCGTTCTTGGCAGATAATATTGGGATTTGGAATAGTTCATCGATTTCAAAAGCAGCAAGTGTATATATTAGAGATAAAAAATATATCAATTTATTAAAACTCTATGTAAACGAAGCAGATGAACTACCTTCAGTTGAAGTTTTAAATCCACTTGTTAATCTACTAGAAGCTATTGAAACTAAAAGCTCAAAAGAGAGATTAAAGCTATCAAAGAAATACCAAGGCTCAAATGCTGATTTAAAATCAAACACTAGAGCTCTACTAGACGAAATGCTAACTTGGCTTAGTGACGATAACTTTTTAAAATATGCTACAAACTTTTTTGAAGATACGAAACTGAACCTTTCAATAACGAAAAATCTTAACGAAGAAAATTTTGATTATCTTTTTTATTATCCTTCTCAACATAGTGGTATTCCAGAGCTAGCGGAAGGATTAGAGGAAGTGATTAGAGATAACTTGTATAATTGTTCAGACCGACAAGAGATCTATTCTTTGAATCAAAAAATAGAACTAGATAAAAGAATGAATGACTTACGAGAAAAGTCTCACGATGAATTTCTGTTTAGTGTTTACGATATTAATTTGAAAATAACTTTATTTAATAATATTTGTTATTACCCAGAACTAAACCAGCTTTTGACGCCTCTACTTTCGAGTCTGATTGATTTTTCTTTGATTCCCACAGGATTCAAGATATTAAAAAATATAGCAAAAACAGACCCTAAAGATAATTATTTGATTTTTAAATATGCACAAAGTGATTTTTATAAAGCATATGAAAAAGCAACTTTAAGTGATAGTGAAAAAATATTTAAAGGACTAAGGCAAATAATAAAAACGTTGGGTGTAAAAGAAATCACTTCTATACAAAAATTGCTAAAAGCTCTAGAGGTAAATAAAACTCAATTTAAATCATTCCAGTCAAAACTTAAAAATCTGAACTTTGCACAGCGAAAGACCTTAGTTAATGCACTAGAGGGTATTCTTTTTGAAAGTGAAGATAACTCTGAGCCTCTTAAACTCATTAAAAATACGCTTTTAGAATATCCAGAAGTCCTTTCAAAAATATCTTCAAATATATCGATTTCAAAACCCTTTTTATTGGGGGCGATAGATATCTTCCTTGAAAAGCACTCTGAGTTAGCAAAAGACTTAGAAGGGGTACTGTCGACGGAAAATTTATTTAAAATATTAGAACTCTTAACTTCTAAGAAGTTTTCTAATGTTCAAATAGATGAAATTGATAATGAAACAGGTTTTATTGAAGATGATTTAAACAATAAAAGTAAAGCTACCTCTTGTCTTGAGGAATTTCATAAAAACTTTAAAAGAAACTATGACTTTTGGGCTGTTCTGGATAATTATCCAAAATCGTGTCTTGAACTAGAAGAAAGTGATAAATTGATTGCCAATAAAATTTTCGAATGGACCTTTGCCATTGACTCTGAATTTGAAAAACAGACGGGCTTGAGGTTTTCAGTTCCATATGGAGTTATCTCTAGTGAGATGATGCAGTTTTATCATTCACTCATTCATATGGTTAATCTCTCTTTAGATCAAGACGAAGATTATGTCTACGATACAATTGGCATAATGAAGAGGCATCTTTTTGAATACGAACTCTCAAATGTTCTTGATTCCGGTGTAATATTATTGAATACATTTATTAGTAATAATAAAAATCAAGCTGATTCGATTTTAAACTATATAATTAAAAATGGAGAAGATGAACTTGATCTCTTCTTGAAAACGACCCTTGGGCTTATGGCCTCACCAGTTGTTAAAACTTCGGATCTAACTCTAGATCGCACAGCCTTTATTGAAAGGATCGGTGAAAAAAGAGAGTTGAATAAAGCTGAATCTTTAAAGTTAATCTTAAATTTAAAAAAAGTGCTAACTAGAAGAAATGGAGTTAAGGAAAGTCTATTAGAAAGTATTGTTTCGCTTATTCACCCTGATGGAAAGTTTTTGATACCATTTGACCAAAAAAAGCAAAGGAATTACAAATTTACTTTTCTGGAGTTGATTGAGTTTTTGCACGATGTATCTTCCGATTCAACAAGGGAAAAAGTTACTTATCGAAACTCTGAAGGTGTAGAAAACTATGACTTAACACTAATATCAAGATTAGAAATTGTTATTAGAGAAATATCATTCTTAAATAATTTCTATGGATCATTTTTCATAAATAAGGCATCTACAGCAAAGAAATATACTAAAAACATTAAAGCCTTAAAAAAGAACGTACTGCTACTAGATAAAACAGCAGGTGCATTTAGAAAACGAGGAATTTTTCCAAAAGAAACTAAATGGGCATTTAAAAATATATACCAAACTTATGATAGTCTGTGGCAGTTCAACTCAAAAGGACTAAAATACGGTGATTTAATTCAGTCTTTATTGTCGACTACAACAAAAACATCATCTAGAAAGAGTCAGGGATTTTCACCTTTTCAACTTCCAAAGCCAAAGCTTGTTGAAGCTCATAATTCTAAGTTTGTAACTCTTTTGGCTAATAATTCAATCTTAACAAAAGCATCTAATTTTATTCGTGAGAACTTTTCTAAAGATGAAGTTAAAGATTCTAAATTAATAAATCTATTAGATTCAAACATTCAAAAATTGATTTCTGAAGATGAAACAATTAAGTTGATGAATTTTATTTTTGAGCATAAAAACTTTGAGCTTATAGCAAATGATTTAATTGATGGATGGTTTAAAATTGAAAATAAATCAGACTTCATGAAAGTTGCTTCAAATATAGCAACTTTTGCTTTAGAGAACTTCTCAAAATCTGATATGCAGCTAATAACAAATCTGATTCGGTCTGTAGTAGAGAATTATTCTACAATTAGAGATGAATTTAAAATTGAAAAGATCCGATTCTCTGGTGATCTTAAGAATATGAGCTATATGCTTAATACACTCGATGATACGCAGAAAGAAAATATATGTGCCAATTTATTTACAATGCTTAAGACTTTCTCTGTCGATGATTTTAGTTCTATTCTTGAAAAGAAAACGATAAGCCAATTGTCGCAGTTAATTGCTTCAATGCAAAAGTATAGCAATTTCAAATCAAAAGAGTCAGGTTTCTTACTTAAATTTCTCTCACAGGAAAAGCTATCATTTGTACAAGTCCATAGGCTTATTCAAGTTGTGGATGCAAACGATGGAAGCTTTGATTATATTTTTGGGATTATAAAAACACTTTCTACAAAAGATGATAATCAAACCAATTTAAATAAGGCCTTGATTGAAATCTTTGAGAAATCTGAAGAAAATATAATTGAATTTTTAGTTGATATATTTAATCAGTTTAATTCTAAGAGTAATCCAAAATAGCTGTATTTTGCCACGAAGTAAGTTATAATATTGTCTTCAAATAAACAAAGGATTGTTTTGAAGATATTTGAACTTTCTAAAGACGGAGCTCAAAAAATTGCCAAGGGTGTAAGAGAATTATATCCAAGGGATATGGGAGATTCTATTAAGTCTTCTGTTCCTGGTGAATGGGTACTGTTAAAAAACACACGTAAAAATAAATTATTTCTAGCATTTGTTAATCCTCTTTCGATTAATAATCCAGTTGCGCATATATTGCATGAAGTGATTGATAATTCTGTCTCTAGCGATGAAGAAGAATTTTTTAGATTACTACAAGCCTCAATATTAAAGCGAAATTATTATAATGGCTATGAAGACTGTGCTCGTCTAGTTTATGGAAATGCTGATAACCTTCCAGGTCTAATCGTTGATAGTTATATAAATGTAATAGTGATTCAAATTAATACCGCAGGTATTGATAAATTTCGCATAAAAATTAAAGAATTTTTCGAAACAAACTATCCATCTAAAAAAATATATCTATTAGATAATGAAAAATATAGAGAACGAGAGTCTCTTCCTATTTATGAAAAAGAAAGAATTGATATAGATTTAAAAATCATAGAAAATAATCTTAATATTGAAGTCCAATCTAAGAGTATTCAGAAGGTTGGATATTATTACGATCATCGAGAAAATAGACTTCGAGCAAAAAATCTACTTAAGAAAATTAATAAAAAATTTGAAAAGGGATTAGATCTTTTTTCATATGTTGGAAGTTGGGGACTACATCTACTTGATGCTGGAGTCAGTAATGTTGACTTTGTGGATCAAGGTGAGATGGATGTTAGTGTAAAGAGGAACTTAGAAATAAATAATTTTTCTAATAGAGGAAATTTTATTAGAGAGAATGTTTTTGATTTTATAAAGAATGCTAAGACTTCAAATAAGAAGTTTGATGTGATCTGTTCCGATCCACCTGCATTTTGTAAAAGTAAAAAAGAAGAGAGAAAGGCTTATGAAGGTTATTTGAAGCTTCATAAAAACTTAATGGATATCATTGAAAAAGATGGAGTCTTAATAGCATGTTCTTGTACCTACTATATTAGCTCTTCTCAATTTCAAAAAAATATTGAGGAAGCTGCTGGTGCTAGGGGAAGAAAGATTCATCTACTTGATCTAGGTGTTCAAGGTTTTGATCATCCAACAACAAGTTTGTTAACAAAAAATTCATATTTAAAATATTTTGCATATAGAGTGGAGTAGAGATGTCAGAATTAAAAAATAAAGTTTTAGAAGTAATTGAAGACGCTAAAAAAGTAGTCTACGGACAAGATAGTATGCTTGAAGCTATCATTGCAGCCTTAATCTGTGAGGGACATTTACTTATTGAAGGAATGCCTGGGCTAGGAAAAACACTCAGTGTTTCTATAATGAGTAAGCTTTGTGATTTAGACTTTAAGAGAGTTCAGTTTACGCCTGACTTATTACCATCAGACTTGATTGGAACCATGATTTACAATCAGCAAAAGGAAGAGTTTTCGACGAAGTTTGGTCCAATTTTTACTCAACTTGTTCTTGCAGATGAAATAAATAGATCTCCAGCGAAAGTGCAAGCTGCATTACTAGAGGCGATGGCTGAAAAGCAAGTAACTATCGGTGATACAACTTATAAACTAAAAAGCCCATTTGTTGTTCTAGCGACTCAAAATCCAATAGAGCAAGAAGGTACATATAATCTTCCGGAAGCTCAATTAGATAGATTTATGATGAAAATTACAGTTGATTATCCAAGCTTTGAAGCCGAGAAATCAATTTTGAATTTAAAGATGAGCAGTATCAGCGAACTTGTCGCAAAATTAGGTGTAAATGAATTAACAGCCCTTAAAGAAAAAGTTGAGGCAGTTTATGTTGATGAAAAAATACAAGATTTAATCGTTAGAATCGTACACGGAACAAGACCAGGTAATGAACATTTCAATCAGGAATATGAAGGTATTATAATGGCCGGAGCATCACCTAGGGCTTCAATTTGGCTGTATAAGATTGCCAAGTTTAAGGCTTTTTTATCGGGATCAGACTTTGTCTCTCCTGAACATGTGTTATCTATTGTAAAGAGTGTTCTTGGTCACAGAGTGCTCTTATCGTACGAAGCTATTATCGATAAAATAGATGTTGAAGAAGTTGTTTACAAAATTGCGAGTTCAAAAATTTAATGAATTTAGTTGAAATAGAAAAAGTTGTTGCTTCAATACGAAGTAACCTTTTTAGAAATTCAAATTCCTTTTCTATTGGAATGTTGAAATCCCACTTTAAAGGTGCGGGGTTACAGTTTAAAGAGCATCAAGTTTATGCTCCCGGAGATGATGTTCGATTTATAGATTGGAAACTTTCTGCTAAGTCAGACAATACATTTGTAAAAACTTTTGAAGAAGAAAGAAACGTAGAAATTATAGTTGTTCTTGATCTTTCTCAAAGTATGCTTACTGGGTATAGAGGAGTATCGAAGTTACAGTCATGCATTGAAATAGCATGTTTACTCTATTTGTTAGCTGAGCAAACGAAAGATAAAGTTAAAGTTATTATTCTTTTTGATAAGGTAACCATTCTTCCAAGCCAGTCAGGTCAAGGAGGAATAGTACTTTTTATTTCGATGCTTGAAAAGATGGGCGTTCTTAATGAAAAGGGTAAAGTAAATCTTTTGTTGGACTTTGAACAAAAGGTAGAGGAGAAGAAAAGGCTTAGTATTTTAAAATCATTTATAGCAAGAGGAAAAGAGGTTGTATATCTCTCAGACTTTACTGAAATTGATGATCATGAAACATTGAATAAATTAATCTATAGACCTAATATGCATTGTTTTAAAATAGTCTCCCCCTTGGATGAAGCAAAAAAGTATCCATTTTCAATTCTTAGTAAGATCAAAGGAAAAAAGAGATTGGTTAATGCTTTTGCTGTCGAAAATGAAGGCGTTAAAGGACGCTTTAAAAAAATTAATGTTGCCAATAGATACCTAGATGAATTCGTAAAGGAGATGTTGTGATAAAAATATTTATTCTAACCTTCTTGTATTCAACCGGAGTATTTTCTTCAGAGATACATCTGTATGCCTTACAGGCAGAACAGGTTCGAACTGGGGATATAGTAAGCTTCAAGGTAGAAACAGAAAAAGAATTTCAAGATCTATTAACATATAAGAATAAAAAGATTGCTGAAATACTATATGTTCTAGATATAACAGAAGAGGGCGATAGCGTTTTTATAAGAGCGATACTTGCACCAATTGATAAGAAGACTAAATTAAAACTCAAAAAGGATGACCAGAAGCAACCTGAGGACATCTTTTTTATCAAAAACTTAAATTATAAAGAAGAACAAATAGCTCCACTTAAAGATTTTGTTGTTCTGTCTGGCCCTGAGGTTTTGATTTCGGAAAAAACGAAGAAGGGACTAATATTATTTGGAATACTTTTGCTCTTTTCTCTTTGCTTTATTGTGGGACGAAAACTATTTATAAAATCAAAAATAAAGAAGAGAATACTTCTAGAGAAGAAAAAAAGAATTATTTTGATTAGAGAAGCTGCCACAAAAAAAGAAATCGAGAATGTGTATCTGGGTAGAAAAAAATTACTTAGAGAGTTAGAGTATGATCAAAAAAAATTAAAGAGATTCGTAGAGACTATAAATGAAATACAATATAAAAAAAACTGCACAGATGAAGAGTTTAAAAAACTTGAATTGGAGTATAAGAGTTTTTCTGAAACAGTGAGGATTAGTGATGGAGTATAAATCACTATATGCCGGATTGTTGGGTGTTATAGCTCTGCTACTGTGGAGCTTTGAGTATTGGAAAGTTTTCAAGAGTCCAGAACTTGTTCTTCCGCAAAAAGCAAAAAATAAAAATGGTAATGTATTACGAGTTTGTATCTATATCGTCGGATTCATTTCTTGGATCTTAATTTCAGTAGCCTTAACAGGACCTAGAAAGCCATTAAAGTTTGCACCTCAAAATATTGAAGTAAATGATATTTATGTTGTTGTGGATGTATCAAGATCAATGTTGGCAGAAGATCTAAAGCCTAACAGGCTCGAAGTTGCAAAAGAGAAGTTAAGAGAGTTCGCCAAGCTAAGGCCCACAGATCGTATTGGGGTAATTATATTTTCTGAAAAAGTATTTACCTTGCTCCCTTTGACGACAGACCCAGGTTTAATTGATCAAATTTTAGCTCAAATTAAAGTTGGATTTCTTGGAAGTGGTACAAACATTGGTGATGCACTAGCTCTTGCCGTTGGAAGGGGACAGGCTAGTAAAACTAAAAACAAAGTTGTGGTCTTATTAACGGACGGTGTAAATAATGTAGGAAACATGACACCTCTGAAGGCTGCAGAACTCGCTGCAGAATATGAAATGAAGGTTTACACTATTGGTTTAGGGTCTAAGAAAGATGCAAAGCTACCTGTTGGTAAAGGACTATTTGGAACACAGTACCAGAATATTCCTGGTGGATCGATAGATTTAAAAACATTAAAAGAAATTTCGGATTTAACAGGTGGCAAAAGCTATATGGCTTCTAGTGAAGAGTCCTTAAAAGAAATATTAGAGGATATTCAAAAGTTAGAAAAAACAAAAATTAAATCATCAGGTCAAGTGGTCTATGATGAACTTTTCTTTCCATATTTAATGTGGGGTATTTTGTTGTTTTTAGCATCAAATATTTCAAGACGATTTGTATTGAGGGAGGTTATATGAACTTTCTTTATTCAGAATATCTAATATTAATTTTGTTAGGGTTTGCTTGTTTTGTTTACTTCTCCTTGAAACAGGAAAATAGGTTTTTCAAGTGGGTGAAGGATCATTGGTTTTATGAACGATCACTAAAAAATAGGCTTTCAGGAATTCTTTTTTTCTTTGGAATATTATTCTTAAGCTTAGCTCTCTTAGATTTACGGGGACCAGAAAAAAGTATTACTGGTAAAATATCAGATCAGAAAACAATTCTGCTAATAGATAGCTCGGCTAGTATGCTTGCCGAAGATGTAAGACCTAATAGATTTAAAAAAGCAATTATTTTAGCAAAGCATTACGTTAAAAAGGCCGTGGGGCAACAAATATCAATTGTAGTCTTTTCAGACTCTGCCAAGCAAATCATACCATTTACAAATGATGTAGATCTAATGGAGGCCAGGTTAGGTGCTTTAGAGAAAATGCAGCTAAAAAGAGGTGGTACAAGCTTAACTCTAGGAATAAAAGAATCGATTCAATACTTTGAAAATCATTCGGAAGATGTAACTGGAAATATTTTACTCTTTACTGATGCAGAAGAAACAGATGGTGGTATAGATATTGAATTACCTGAAGGATTGACTGTTGGAGTAATTGGAGTGGGTACAGCAAAGGGTTCGACTATTCCGATGAGAAATAAAAACGGAAACTTCATTGGGAATAAAAAGTATAAAGGAGAGGCTGTTATCTCTAAACTTGATGAGAGTTTCATTAAATCTTTAGGTGATAAAATTAAAGATTTTAAGTACTGGATTGCAACATCTTATACATTACCAACAGAAAAAATAATTGATTTTTTCTCTGATATTCATAAAGTAAAGCAATCAAAGAATAACTTTAGAATTAGGCCCGTCCTATCAAACTATTTATTAGTTCCAGGTGTTGTTTTTTTAATTATTAGTTTTCTTTTGAAAAACTTCAAAACTTTTATTTTGCCCTTACTATTATTTTCAACGATTAGCTTTTCAGTTGAGAAAGACACAAAAGAACCAAAGAAAGAAAAAAGTGAAATGGTAATTACACTTGAAAATAAATTTAAAAAAGGTGATATAACAAAAACGGAAAAAAAAGCATTGGCGAGCCTTTTACTTAAAGAGGGCTTTGCTAAAGAGTCAGAATCTTTATATCAAGAAATAACTACGAAAAAGATCAATAAACAAAACACTTATGATCATTTCAATCTTGGTGCGGCACAATTTAAAAATAAAAAGATCAAAGAAGGTTTCGAATCTTATAAAAAGCTACATGATTATTTAGAGATGAACGATCCCGAATCAGAATTATTGCCTACGATTAAAAAGAATATGCTTAAAGCTTTAGAGCAAATGTCTTCAGAATCTAAGTCTAAGTCTAAGTCTAAAGATGATAAAAATGAAGACGAAAAAAATGAGAAGAAGGATCAAAATAACTCTAAAAAAGGTGATTCAAAAGATAAGAAAGATAAAAAAGACGAGCCAAAAGATAACAAAAACAAAGATGAAAAGAATGAAAACAAAAAAGATAAAAAGAATGGAAAAAATAAATCTGATGACAAAGAGAAAAAGAAACCAAAAAATAAATCAAAAAGAAAAGGTGACAAGCCAAGTGATCAAAAAGGTGAACGAGGCAAAAAGAAAATGCCTGCAATTTTAAAACAATTAATGTCAGACGATAATAAATTACAAAAAAAGATGATTGATACCGGAACAACAAAAAGAAAACCTAGAGAAAAAAAGGATTGGTAATGATTAAAAATACAGTGTTTTTACTTCTGTTGTTAACAAATCTTGCCTTTGCAAACAGAGTTGAGATTGTAACAAATCCTAAAGAACCAGTGTTAGGTGAAAGCTTTAATGTGATCTTTAAAGTAATAAGCAAAAGTGCAACAGATCCTATAATAAGCTTTGACCCAAGAGGAATAGATGTTCTCGGAAAGGAAGAAACCGGTATTTCCACAAGAACAACTTATATGAACGGTAAGCTCAGTGTTGAAAGAAGTATCTCTATTGTTTATGAGATGGTTGCAACTAAGTCGGGAACTTCGTATCTTCGAAATATTAAAGTTGGACTAAATGGTGTAGAAATCACACATAAAAATGTAAGAATTAGAGTTTTAGCTAAAGCAAAAAAGCCTAAAAATATAATGGCAGTTGCAATAGTTGATAAAGAGTCAGCATTTGTCGGAGAGGCGATACTTGTAAGATACTATCTTTATAGTCAGCCACAAGTTTCAAGTACAGATATAAAAAGATTTCCAAAACTTGGTAAATTTTTAAAAAGGTACCACCAAGAGAGCCTAAGGCCAGAAAGAGTAGAGTATAGAGGACAGATTTATACGAGACGAATTATTTATACAGCTCAACTTTATGCTGAAAAAGCAGGAAAGTATAAGATTGATCCGATCTCTATGAGCGTTAATTATCTTAAAGCTAGATCTGGTGGTTATGGTGGATTTGGGTTTGGAATTAGGCAGCCAAGAAAGAAAACGGTCTCTAGTAAACCGATAGAAATTGAAATAAAAGATTTACCAATAGCAAATGTACCAAAAGACTTCACTGGCCTTGTAGGTGAGCATAAATTTAATTTAACTTTAAATAAGAAAAAATTCGTAGTTAATGAGCCAATTGAAATTAAATTAACAGTCCATGGAGATGGTGCCTTAGAACTTTACCAAGCACCAAAATTATTTGAAAGTGATAAACTTGAAGAATTTGATACAAGTAATGACTTTCAGGTTGCTCCAGACTTTACATCGACTAAAACGTTTAATATTACATATTTAGGAAGAGATTCATATCGGTCAGAATCTAGAAGAATACCATTTAGTTATTTTAATCCTAAGACATTAAGCTATGAAACTGTTGAGCTTGATTTGGAAGGGATCGTTATTGCAGGTACTGGCGGAGCGGTAGTTTCCCCCAAAAAAGAACAAACTGTAAAAGAAGAGAAAAAAGAAAATTCTTTTGATTCGGGATCAAAGAATAATATAGATTTAACTCCTTTGTATAAGCTTTCAAATACTTATTTATATAAACAAAAGTATATAAATATAATTTTATTCTTAATTGTTTTGGGATTGCTACTGGTTAAATTAAAAAATATTTTTACAACCTACTCTGAAAGAGAAATCGGTTTAACAGAAGAAATTAGAAAGGAAGGACTGACCTATGGTCGACTTCATAATCTAATTAGCCTTCTTGGAAAAGAAGGGGATATGAGATCTATAGTTAGTAATTCAAATTTAAAAGAATCTTCAAAAAAATATTTATACAATCTAATTGAAAAAAGTGATTCTTTTTATACGAAAGGAAAGAGTTTTTCAAAATTAAAGATTAAAAAGAATATTCTAAATGAAATTATTAAAGTATCTCAAGGGGACGATGAAGATTCTTTCTAATGATATTGAAAAATACCAAAATGTTGAGATTGGAGTTACAATAGGTAATTTTGATGGTGTGCACTGCGGACACCACGAAGTCTTGATGGATTTTGTCGTTGAATGCAAACATAGGGGCCTTAAACCTGTTGTTTTATCCTTTGAACCTCACCCATTTGTATATATCAAAAAAGAAAAGAATTATTTAATTGATTCTAGTTCTAAAAAAAGAAATTTTTTAAAAACAAAGTATAAAATAGATTTAATAGAGCTGGAATTTAATGATGAACTACAAAAATTAAATGGAGTAGATTTCTTTAAACAATTAAAAAATAAACTACCCTGTATAAAGCTTCTCTATGCCGGATATGACTTTGGATTGGGTAAGAATAAAGAGTTTGATTTTAATAATGCAAAAAAATCTTTAACTTGGATTGAAGTTATCCAGGGCAAAGAATCTCGAGATGAAAATAATAAGATCTCATCATCTCGAATAAGATCTCTTTTAAAAAAGGGAGAAATTCGTCATGCGAATAAATTGCTAGGCCATCCATTTAAGATATCTGCAACCGTAACAAACGGAAATAAAATGGGAAGAACTCTGGGATTTGCAACTGCAAACTTATCTTTTGATTCAACTCAAATATTGCCACTGTTGGGAGTATACTTTTGCCGTGTCACTCACAACGATAAAAAGTATAAAGGTGTTGTAAACGTTGGAAAGAGGCCTACAATCACAAACGACAAAGAGACTGTTGTAGAAGTTCATTTGTTAGAATTTAATGAAAGTATCTATGGAGAATGGATCGATGTTGAGTTCTTCAAAAGAATAAGAGACGAAGTTAAGTTTGAGACTAAAGAAGACCTCATTAAACAAATCAATATAGATGTACTTTCTTGTGAAAAGAGTTTTTATTATAAAAAAATGGGATTAGTCGGTAAAGATATCCAACATTCAAAATCACCTGACTTATATAAAAACCTTCTGAATAATCAATTTTTGAACTATAAACTGTTTGACGTTGATTTTGGAGACGATATTAAGGTTGAAAAGATGTTAGATGAAGCTCCATGCTTGAGTATAACTTCCCCTTATAAGAGATATTTCTATGAAAAAATGGATATTTTAGTTTCTGTTCCTAAAGAGCTGACATCTGTTAATACAGTAAAACGTGTCAATGGAAAGCTATACGGTACAAGTACGGATTATTTTGCAATAAATGACATTATTGAAAATTTGTTAAGTGAAGAATTTGAAAAAATTTATGTTCTTGGTTCTGGAGAAATGTTTAAAATTATAAAGCTCATATTTAATATGAAAAATATAAACTTTATTTCTTTATCTCGAAAAGAAGAGAATTTAGATAAACACTCTTTAATAAAAAGCAAAAAAACCTTGATGATCAATGCCACTGCTAGAGAGTTTTCACTCGATTTAAATACTGAGTTTGATGGAGTTCTTTGGGACCTTAATTATAATCAGCCTTATAGAGAATATTTAAATAAAATAAAAAAACTCAAGTATATTGATGGTGAAGAACTTTTGCTGCGACAGGCAAAATATGCTCTAAGCTTCTGGAATCTTGATTCCCCTTAAATCTCTTTTCTGTAATTCCGATAGGTTAAAAAAATGGAGAAGTTATGGTCCGCAAGGAGTTCTTAGAAGTCGTTACCAGTACAGGTATGGCAACTCTTAAAGAGTTGAGAAGACTTACATTAAATAAAGATCAGGATAAAATTTCTGAGTTTGAGCTATTAGATATTGCTCACTTTGATGAGAATAAATTTGCCAAAGTTATCTCTGAGAAATTCGGTCTCTCTTTTATTGATCTTAAAAATGCAAAGGTTTCAAAAGAGACGATAAAATCTTTAAAGAAACGAATTGTTGTTAAGTACCGAGCAATTCCAATTCAAATAACTGCAACCAAAGCTACAATAGCTACATTTGACCCAACTGTTATAAATACAAAACAGGCTTTGGGACAAGAATTAAAAAAGCCAGTTGAATTTATTCTCACAAACATAAGCTCATGGAAAAAGCTTTTTGATTCTGTTGAGGATTCTGTTGAGGACTTAATTAATACGGTTGTTGAAGTTACAGCAAGTTCTGATGCAGAAGTTGAAGTTAAGGCAGAAGACATTGGTCAAGATGTTGTTACTTTTGTAAATAAAATACTAGCAGAAGCTTTTGTAAAAAAAGTTTCAGATATTCACGTCGAACCTTACGAGAAGACATTTCGTATTCGATTTAGATTTGATGGAGAGCTGGTAGAGGTTGCCAGTCCGCCAAAATCAATGATGCCGGCAGTTGTATCAAGATTAAAAATATTAGCTCAACTTGATATATCTGAAAAAAGAAAACCACAAGATGGTAGGATCAAGTTATCTATAGGTGGCAAGCCAATTGATTATCGTGTTTCTTCATTACCTACTTTATTTGGTGAGAAAGTTGTTCTAAGACTTTTGGATCAAACAAATTTACAACTAGATATGACTAAGCTTGGTTTTGAAACAAAACAAATTGAAATTTTCAAGCGAGGGATTCATAATCCATATGGGATGGTCCTTGTTACTGGTCCAACAGGATCAGGAAAAACGACGACCTTGTATTCAGCAATGGCTGAATTAAATGTAGAAGGGACTAATATTTCTACTGCAGAGGATCCTTGTGAATTTAACTTAGAAGGTATTAATCAAGTTAATGTAAAAAAAGAAGTTGGTTTAACTTTTGCGTCCGCACTAAAAGCCTTTTTGAGACAAGATCCTGATATTATAATGGTAGGAGAGATTAGAGACTTTGAAGTTGGTGAGATTGCTGTCGAAGCTGCACTAACGGGACATATGGTTCTATCTACTTTACATACAAACGATGCGCCTTCAACAGTAACTAGACTTCTTAATATGGGAATTGAACCTTTTCTTGTCGTGGCAGCATTGAACTGTATTGTCGCCCAACGATTACTTAGAAAGATATGTACTAACTGTCGTGAGGTTGTGCCAGTTGAAAAAGAAAAACTTATTCAATGTGGTTTTGCACCAGCATCGGCAGAGAAAATAAAAGTTTATAAAGGAAAGGGATGCGATATTTGTGCTGGTACTGGATACAAAGGCCGTATTGCAATCTATGAAGTAATGGAAGCAACACCGAGAGTTAGAGATTTGATTCTTAAGAACCCATCAGCTGATGAGATAAAAGCTCAAGCAATTAAGGATGGTATGAAGACTTTAAGAATGAGTGCTTTAACAAAAGTTGCGCAAGGTTTAACAACAATAGAGGAAGCTTTATCAAATTCAGCTTCTGATAATTTATAAAGGGGCATTTATGTCTAATGAATCAACAAAAACATCAATTGGAGCTGGGGTTGGAAACTTGCAGATTCAACAACTATTCAAAGTTATGGTCGATCAAGGGGCATCCGATTTACATATTTCAGTTGGAACTGCTCCGGGAATGAGAATATCTGGTGAAGTTGTGAGAGTTAAAGTTGGTTCATGTACTGCTGATGATACTAAAAGGCTTGTGTATCAAATTCTTACAGAGGCTCAAAGATCAGAGCTTGAAAAGAACTTAGAGCTTGATTTTTCATTTGGAGTAAAAGGCTTAGCTCGATTTAGAGCAAACTGTTTCTATTCAAAAGGAGCAGTTGCAGCTGTGTTTAGGCAGATACCAAGTCAGGTTCCAGATTTTGATGCATTAGGATTGCCGCATATTTTATTAGAGATGGCTGATGTTTCCAATGGACTAATGCTAGTTACAGGGCCAACGGGTTCAGGTAAGTCAACAACACTGGCCTCAATAATTGATAGGCTTAATGCAAATGAAAATGGTCATATAATTACGCTTGAAGATCCTGTGGAATTTGTTCACTCTCATAAAAATTGTATTGTTAATCAAAGAGAAATTGGTGTTGATACTTTGAGTTTTGCAAATGGAATCAGGTCTTTACTTAGACAAGATCCTGATATTGTTTTAGTAGGTGAGTTAAGGGATCTGCAAACAATCGAAGCATCTCTTGAAATTGCAGAAACAGGTCACCTTGTTTTTGGAACGCTTCACACAAACTCAACAATACAAACTATTTCTAGGATAATTAACGTTTTCCCTGCTGACCAACAAGAGCAAATTAGAACGTTATTATCATTTGTTCTTCAAGGTGTTGTCGCTCAACAGCTTTTACCGAAAAAAGGTGGAGGAAGAGTTTTAGCTCAAGAAATACTAAGAATGACACCAGCAATTAGAAACTTAATTAGAGAAGATAAGCTTCATCAGGTTTACTCTCAGATGCAAATAAATCAAGAAGCTACAAAAATGATAACAATGAATCAAAGTATAAAAAAATCTCTTGATTCTGGTATAATAGATGCAGAGACAGCAATGTCCTACTCTAATAACCCAGAGGAAATGGCTAAAATGCTAGGAATGGATAAATAATAATTTATGGCTCAAGGTAAATACAAATATATTGGAATTGCAGCTGATGGCCGAAAGGTTGAAGGTGAAATCGATGCAAATGACGAACGTCATGCAAAGCGCACGCTAAGACGTCAAGGAATTCGTGCTAAAAAAGTTACAGCACCAAGTCCTTTTGATATAGATCTTGGTGTATGGATGGTTGACAAAGGATTTGCAAAACCATTTGGTAAGGACGAGCTTAATAGGTTTACAAAACAATTATCGATACTAATAAATGCAGGTGTTCCTATCATGGAGTGTCTTGATATATTATCAAAACAAGAAAAAAACTTATCTTTAAAAATGTCTATTAAAAATATTATGGAAATGGTTAGTTCAGGGAAATCTTTGTATGAGGGTATGTCAAATCAGAAAGGTTTTGATAAACTTTATTGTTCTCTTGTTAAAGCTGGTGAAGCAGCAGGTATCCTAGATACAATTCTTGTAAAACTTGCTGAGTTTATGGATAAGCAAGAAAAAATAAAAAAACAAATTAAAAGTGCTATGACTTATCCGACAATCGTTTTGGTTGTTGGTGTTGCAGTAACATATGGTCTAATGGTTTTCGTTGTCCCTCAATTTGTAGGGATGCTCAAAGAATCTAATCAGAAAATACCAGCTGTAACTCAATTTGTAATTGATGTATCAAATTTCTTTCAAGACTATACGATGGTGATGATTCCTGGTGCATTCGTATTGTTTTTAATATTCGTAAACTTTATTAAAACAAAAGAAGGGAAAGTCGCTTGGGACAGAACAACAATGAAAGCGCCTGTATTTGGTAATATCTTAATAAAGGGAAACCTTGCTGGTTTTTCTAGAACATTGGCTACGATGCTTTCAGCTGGTGTTGCATTAATTGAAGCTTTGGATATTTGTATTGAAACGATTGATAATACACAGATAGCAAAAGACCTTAAACAAGTTAGAGCTTCTGTTGTAAAGGGGAAGTCTATAACGGAACCTTTAGGACGAATAAAATACTTTCCACCACTTGTTAATCAAATGGTTAAGGTTGGAGAATCCACAGGTAACCTCGATACGATGCTAGTAAAGGTCGCTGATGTTTTTGAAGATGAAACTGAAGATGCAATTAAAACGATGACAAGTTTGATTGAGCCAATTATTTTAGTTGGACTAGGTGGCTTAATTGGTACAGTTCTAATTGCTATGTATTTGCCTATATTTATGTCCGCAGGTGGAGCTTAGAGAGGTTTAGCCTCAAAATCTTGGCAAAAATTGCATTCTTCTCTTATTACCTTCTAGATTAACTAAGATTAAAAACTATCCTTTTTATATAGATTTTAGGTACTTGACTAAAGTTATGAAAAAAGATGCCGATAAGAATTTTACTTACGATATAATAAATGGGTAGGTGCTTCTTAACAGTACTTGCTTTAACTTAGAATCTTTTTAACTTTTAATGTTTAAAGAGGGAGAAAATTATGAAAAATTTTATTAAAGAATTAAGAAAAGACGAAGGGTTTACCCTTGTTGAGTTAATGATTGTTGTTGCAATCATTGGTGTTCTTTCAGCAGTTGCTGTACCTAACTTCCAAAAGTATCAGGCAAAAGCAAAAACTTCTGAAGCAAAAGTTCAACTTGCAGCAGCTTATACGTCTGAGCAAGCTTTCTTTGGAGACTTTGGAATCTATGCTTCATGTTTAAATTATATGGGATATAATCCAGCTGACGAAATTAACTCACGTTACTTTGCAATTGGTTTTGAAGCAGGGTCTGATATTTCTGCAACAGCTCACACGTCAGCTGTTAACTCGGGACTTTATGCAGCTTCTTGTCCTGCAGCTTTTGCAACTTCAACAGCTGGTGATACACAAAACCTTTATCCCGCGGGTAAAACAATTGGTGCTACAGCAGCGCTTACAACAGTTGTTGGTAGTTCTCTAGGAACGCAAGCGGCAGATGCAACGATGTTATTTACAATTGCAGCAGCTGGAATCATTTCTTCAAAAGATACAACTGGTTCAAGATGGACAATGAATCAAGACAAAGTTCTTTCGAATACAAGAGTAGGTTACTAATTATTTGAATTATCTTTTATGTAATTGATATTTTTTTAAAAGAATTGGGGAAACATATTGTTTCCCCTTTTTTATATAGTTCATACCTTTTAGGTTTTTTGTATTACAAGTAGTGTTTTTTGAATAAATACCGTTTAAGCACTTAAGATCAATCTCAGTGGCTATAAGTAATAAATCATTAAAAAGCTTTTTTTTGAGTACTTCATCTTTTGTTTGCTCCATAAATTCTTTTGTTAAGCTATATGCAAGATCAAGATCTGAAGTTTGACTGTATTTGAATTTGATTAATAACGATTTTAGGATGGGGCTTTTCTTTATTTCATACGCCCTTTTGAAATAATCATATGCTTTTTTGAATTCATCTAATTCAATTCCATATAAAAAACCTAGATTATAATTAAGCTCATAATCGTTAGGAAAAAAATGTAATCCCTTCCTGTAAAGTATTTCTGCTCCTTGAAGGTCGTCTTTTACTATACTTAAGTATTGCCCGCCAAATTGATAGTTTTTTAAAAATTGCGAGTCTAATTCAGAAATTGTTTTGAATCTTAAAAACATCCAAGAGTTAAGATCCTTATTTTTGTAATGATTTAAATCGGATTCAAGTAAAGTTGTTATCCAGAAAAGGTCTGCTATTAATCTCTTTTGACCAGTGGAAAAAATCTGAATTAAATTTGAATCAAAATTTATAGCAGACTCTTGTTTCGAAATTGTAAGAGAAGGTGTTGGCGTAGATGTTTTAATTTTCCAAGCAACACTTAAAAATACGATTGCAAAAAAAAGAATTAAATAATTGTTAAACAGTCGTTGCATTTTATTTGCCAAAGTTAATTATACTAATACATTATAAGTATATGTTAAATCTTCAAAATGTAACAAAAAAATTTACAGGGGACCTTTTTACTCAAGATTTTGTAGCTGTGAATGATCTCTCATTTAATTTAAAAACAGAAAGCGTAACAGGTTTTTTGGGCGCAAATGGGGCTGGTAAAACAACAACGTTAAAAATGATTATGGATTTTATTCGTCCAAGTTCCGGTGATATTGTATTTGATTCAATTCTGGGTACAAATCAGATGGAGATATTTAGAAATATTGGTTTTCTTCCAGAAAGGCCATATTTTTATCCTAACTTAACTGGAAGAGAATTTTGCCACTATCTAGGTAAAGTTTCTGGAATGAACACTGGTGAAATTAAACGAAATATAGATAAGTGGGCACCTATTTTTAAGATAGAGTTTGCACTAGATAGAACGATAAAAAATTATTCTAAAGGGATGCTTCAGAGAGTTGGTTTCCTCGTAACTCTTTTACATGACCCTAAGCTTATTATTTTAGATGAGCCCCTTTCAGGACTAGACCCTATAGGTAGAAAAGAGTTAAAATCAGTAATTAAGGACATTAACAACGAAGGAAAGACTGTCTTTTTTAGCAGTCATATCGTCTCTGATGTTGAGGAAGTTTGTTCCGATGTAATATTTATAAAAAATGGATCACTTTTTTATGAAGGAAGCGTAGATAAAATAATACGCGAAAACTCTAAGAACGACTTTACTATTACCGCATTTGATTCGAATGATTTAAAACATATATTTGAAGTGAACTTGAACGAAAAAGATAAAAAAATCTCTTCTTTAATGAATGAAGGATTTAGTATTTATTCGATCGAAGAAGAAAAACCAACGTTGGAAGAAATAGTCTATGAAGTTAAATCTAAATAATACATTTACTATTGCTAAGTATACAGCGAAAGAAATACTAAAGAGTAAAATCTTAATTAGTACTCTAATTATTGGTTTAGCTCTTTTTGTACTGACTTTTGTCGCTTATAGCTTCAGTTACGGAGACCCCGCTCGTATTGCAATTGACTTTGGTCTTGGAATGTTAAGCCTATCTTCAGTTGGAATTGCAACTTTTATTGGTGTTTCTCTACTATTTGATGAAATAGAACAGCGAACGATATACCAAATTATATCAAGGCCAGTTGGAAGAAATACATTTCTATTGGGGAAAACTTTTGGATTGATTAGTGTTCTCGTTATAAATATATTGATCTTGAGTTTTGTCTCTGTTGCTCTTTATTTATTTTTAGACGGAGAGATGAATAATCTTATTGTCTGGTCAATTATCTTCACAGTTGTTGAAGCCATAATGGTTTTAGTTATCGTTTCTTTCTTTTCGCTACTTACAAGTAAAGTCTTGTCTGTCCTTTTAACTATTTCTTTGTATATTGTTGGTCATGCCATTGGTGGTGTAAAACTTCTAACATTTGTAAAAGATAGACCCTTCTTAGAGTATATTATCGATGGATATCAATTCTTATTGCCTGGGTTTTATAAGTTAAATATTAAAGATTTTGTTCTTTATAAAAAATCCCTACCAACGGAATATTTATTCTCAAGTTTGTCTTATGGAATCTTATATTCTTTAGGAGTTGTTTGTTTATCAATATTTATATTTAACAAAAAAGATTTGAATTGATGATTGAGATTAAAATACTTGTTTTTATTTTTGGTGCACTTATTGGAAGTTTTCTAAATGTTGTTATACATCGAGTGCCCTTAGGAATAAGTGTAGTAAAGCCAAGGTCGTCTTGCCCAAATTGTAAAAAAATGATTTTTTGGTATGAAAATATTCCTATACTGAGTTATTTGTTTCTCCTGAGAGGAAAGTGTTCAGCTTGTAAGACAAAAATATCATTTCGCTATCCTGTAGTTGAATTCACGATAGGCTTAATAGCTTTAAACTTGTTTCCTTCTGAAATTAACCTGAATTCAGTAGTATACTTTTTCTTCTACTTCTCAGTAGCTTGTATTCTATTTGCACATTTTTTTATAGATATTGAACATCAACTATTGCCGGATAAAATTAATATTTATTTCTTAGTGATTACTTTGCCGTTTGTGATAATTAACTATCCTTTAAATTACTGGTTGTTTGGCGGAGCTCTTGGATTCTTAATGCCACTCTTAGTTACATGGAGCTTTTATAAACTTCGTGGAAAAATTGGTCTTGGCGGTGGAGATATAAAACTCTTTGGTATTTTAGGACTGCTACTTGGACCTTTGGGAATAATGCATAATATTTTTATGAGCTGTATGCTTGGGTCTGTTATTGGCTTGCTCTTAATACTTTCTAAAAGACTAAATAGAAATACAGCATTGGCATTTGGCCCATACATAATAATAGTAGCTGTCTTTCAAATCTATTTTCCCGATCTTTTTAATCAACTTAATCCATTTTCAATTAGATAACATTTTGCACTAAAACCTTGATATTACGAAATTCTTGTCTGTATAATAGTGTATAAAAGAATTTTCGTAGGATGGGAAAATTGTCAAGCTTGATGAAACAATACAAAGACTTAATGGCTCAATTTGAGAAAGGACAACTAGTTGGCCTGGATATTGGTTTGAGTGCTGTCAAAGTAGCTGTTCTTTCTAAAACCAAAAAAACATTTAAACTAGATAAGTTTGCTTCAATACCATTATCAGAAGCAGCAATAATTGAAGATGAAGTTCAAAAGCCTGAAGAAATAATTCATGCAATATCTCAAGCCATACATACAGCAGGTATTAAAAAGAAAATAGTAAATATCGGAATGGATGGGCCTAACACAATGACTAAAAGGTTCCAGGTTCCGGATGGGACTAAGGAAGAGGTTGAAGACAATATTCTTTGGGAGTCCGAACAATATATACCATTTGGTGCAGATGATTCAGAGATTGATTATCATATTATTGGAGATATTCCAGAGGACGATGTTAAAGACGTTTTGGTTGCAGCTCTTAGAATAGATGTAGCAGAAAAGTATATGGATTATGCAAAAGATGCAGGCCTGTTTACGAAAGTTGTCGACCTAAATGTTTTAGCTATCACGAATCTTTTTGAACATGTTTATGAAAAAGACTTAGACCTTTATAGCGATGAAGGTGTTATAATCATTGATTTTGGAGCTCAGACGACAACAATCATTGTCTATAAGAACGGAGCACCTGTTCTTACTAGAGAATTAAATGTCGGTGGAGTTCTGATTACAGAAGAAATTCAAAGAATAATGGGTGTAAGCTACGAAGAGGCTGAAGACCTTAAAACCTTTGGAGATGAAAATGGTAACCTACCTGAAGAAATAGTTGGCATCATAGACTCGCAAGTGGCAGAGCAATTGGCTGAAATCAAAAAAGTTTTAAACTTTTATATTGCAGCAGGTTCAAGTGAACAGATTGTAAATTGTCTCATTACAGGTGGGGGGGCAAAGCTTCCTGGGATGATGGAAGAGCTTGCTGATTTAATTGGTGGTGATGTTAAAATCTTTAATCCTTTCGAAAGAATTGAACTTGGTAAAAACTTTTCAAAAGAAGAAATTCAAAAGATAGCAACTATTGGAGCAGTTCCAATTGGTTTAGGGTTGAGGTTAGTTTAATGATAGAAATTAATCTTTCCCCCTCAAAGAAGACTGGATCAATAACTAATGTTGCTGGTATCGATTTAAGTCAAATAAATGTTAAGATGATGCTCATTGCATTTTTATTTTTCTTTATTCCGGATGGATTCTTAGCCGACTACTATGATAGTCAAATATCAGAAGCAAAACAGACTTATACTAAATTGAATTCTAGTTTTAGAAAATTATCTTCAAAAACTAGAAAAATGAGCAATATTCAGAAACAAGTTAATGCCTTAGATGAACAAGAAAAAAAATTGGCTAAAAAACTTGGAGCAGTAAAAAAAATAATTAATAAAAGAGTAAATCCATTCTTATTATTAAGTTATGTTGCTGAAAATATTCCTGAAGATGTATGGGTCAAATCGATCCAAATGACTAGCCAAGAATTAATTCTACGAGGTTACTCTAGTGACTGGAAAAGTATTGGGGCATTTATTGAGAATTTAAAAAATTCAATATTTTTTACAAAACAAATAAACTACTCAAGACCATCTGACATTGAAGGTGAATATCGAGGCCAACGAGTTGAAGTTTTTGAAATTAAAGCTGATATTGTGAGGTTTAAGTAATGAAAAATGCTATTGTTAGAAATTTTCATTGGATAATCATTGCATATGCTGCATTTGGTTTATTTGAGATATATGAAGAGAAAGAAGAAGCCTTAACTAATGCAGTCTCATCCATAGAGCCAATGCAAATTAAAATTAATCGAACTAAATCAAAAATTAGAAAAATGGAAGCGTTCAAAAAAAACTTAACAAAATCGAAAGAGCGAGTAAAAGAAGTTGTAAAACAAATTGAAAAAGTTCAAAAACAATTACCTACAGATGTAAATGATACACAAGTACAAAGTATAATTGGTGATATTGCTAATAATTTAAAAATAAAGGAACCATCGCCCTCTCCGGATAAAGAGACAAATAATGGTTTTTACTTTTCAAAAGAATATAAGTTTACGGCATACGGAACCTTTATTCAGTTTCTAATATTTTTTGAAAACCTTGAAAAAACAGAAAGAATTTTGAATATTAAATCTCTCAATATAGAGTTTGATGAAGAAAGAACTCGTGGAAGATTTCCTATCGTCAACATAGATACGATTATAGAATCTTTTCGATACAATCAGTCTTATAGAGAGCGCAGTGGTGTAGAGGAAATAGAGACAAAATATGGAAGTTAGATATATGAAACTATTAATCTTTTCATTATTATGTTGCACTAGCTTATTGGCAGCACCATCAAATATATTTGAAGGGTTTACGTCTATAAAAAAACCATTTGAACTAAGAGATCCATTTCGTCCAGCTAAGATTAAAGTTGAAAGAGGAAAAGATGTTGTTGGAAGGGTTAGTAATGGAGTCTATTCAAATATCCCCGTATTGGGAGATGTTGAACTATCTAAATTGCGAGTAGTTGGAGTAATCATAGGCAAAGAGAGAAGAGCATTTATCAAGGTCGATGGTGATCAAGATAATACGACTTTTACAATAAAAGAGGGACAAATTCTGGGAGAGAGTGATGCTGAATTAAAAGCCATTATGCCCGGTGGTCTAATATTAGTTGAGAAAACTACTAATATATATGGCCAAGAAGAATACTTGGAAACAGTAGTTCCTATTTCCAAATAAAATTGATACGATTTGTTAAATAATTATAACTTTAAGGAAGAGGTTATATGAATAAAATACTTTTTATTTTTCTATATTCAATTTTTGCAATAGCTGCGGATGGTGATGTTGCGATTGTAAAATCTGCAAACTTTATTCAAGATGGCGATGTTTCAAAATTAATTTTAGATTTTGATAAAGCTGTTTTTGCAGAAAGAACTCATATTAAAGATGATAAACAAATTATCTTAGATCTTAAAAATGCAAAAGCATCAAAAAAGATAATGAGAGGAATGGATACATCTGAATTTAGTGGTTCTGCTGTCTTTATTTCACCATACAAGAAACCCGGTACAAAAAATGATTTAAGATTTGCAATTCAACTTAGGGATAATGTTCGGTCTTTTATTGAGAATAAACAGAATAGGATCATTCTACATATTGAAAATAGATTTGGTGTTTTTTCTAAAAGAAAGCTAGAGAAGGCTGATGTACAAGTCTCAGGAGCTCTAGAGGAAAAAGATAAGAAACTAAACATTCCAAAGACAGCAACAATTCAAGATATCTTACAAAATTTGACCTTATCAGGTGTAAAAAAATATATTGGAAAAAGAATTTCTATAAATGTTATTAATGTTAGTTATCCAGAAGTTCTAAGAATGATTGCTGATACATCAGGTTTTAACATAATTATAGATAACCAAATCAATGACCTGCCACCTCTAACTCTTAGTTTAACGAATATACCGTGGGATGAAGCTCTCGATACAATAATGAGTTTAGGGAAACTAGTTGCAAAAAAACATTCTAATATTTTAACTGTTCAAACAGAAGCGAAAGCAAGAGAAGAAAAAAAGCTGGAAATTGAGCGTAAAAATCTTAATAAAATTCAAGAACCGATGGTTACGAAAATATTTCCAATTAGTTTTTCAGAGCCACAAAGTATAGTTACAATTATTTCAGACTATCTTACAAAGGGTGGAAACGGCTCCTCTCAGGAAGGAAGAGCAAAGATTGATAAAAGAACAAGTAATATAATTGTTAGAGATACTGTTGATGTGATTGAGAGAATTAGAAAAATAATTGAAACTCTTGACACTGAAACACCTCAAATCTTGATTGAATCTAAAATTGTTGAAGTTGAAGATAGTTATGAATTAAGAGCTGGTTTAGGGGATAGGGGATTAAGAGCTGAATATAATCCAATTGCTGACGCCGATTCTCTTGGTAGAGAGTCTGGTGTCTTTAGTTTTAGCTCAGCACCAACGAAAGACTCACCAACTTTAATAGCAGGAGCAATTGACGTATATAAACGTTTAACAGGACTTGATTTTCAATTGCAATTAATGGAGACAGAATCTCGAGGGAAAATAGTTTCAAGTCCAAAAATTATTACACAAAATAATGAAGCTGCTTCAATAACTAATGATCAAGTTCTCAGTTTCCTGACAACTAGAGCAGCCACAGCTGAACAGTCAGCAACAACAGAGCTAGAGTCATTGACAGCATCTTTAAGTCTAAAGGTTACTCCTCGAGTAACAAATGATGGTTCAATTAATATGAAAGTTGATATTACGAAAGGATCATTCTCTCCTCAAGAGACTCAAACTAGTGTTCCTCCAAAAACTACGAATAAAATATCTACAAATGTTCTTGTTGATAATGGTTCAACGATTGTAATTGGTGGAATTCATACTACAACAACTTCTGAAGTAGAATCCGGAATTCCTTTTTTGAAAGACCTTCCTTTAATCGGATGGCTTTTTAGATCTGCCTACAACCCAGCATCTAAGAAAGCAGAGCTCGTTGTATTTCTTACTCCAAGAGTAATTAATCAAGAAGAAGCTGGCTTAGTTAATAGAGAAGGTGATGGATTAGGTATCTAATTGATGAAAAAAGATAACCTTAAAAAATCATCATTACTTGCTAAATACTCGCTTCAGTATGAAAAGAAACCTCGTTCTAGAGTATTCGCGCCACTTGCACAAACTTATCGTCAGTTGGGAATGTATGAAGAGGCTCTAAAGATTCTAAGAGAGGGAATTAAACATCATCCTGAATATACTCTTGGATACATTGTTCTCGCTCAAGTTTATTTTGATAAAGAAAATTATGAAGTTGCGTATTCAACGTTGAGACCATTTGTTTCAAAAAGTTTAGAAAATATTGTATTACAAAAAACATTTGCTCAAATTTGTGTGAATCTTGGATATTTAGAAGAAGCTCTCGAAACATTTAAGTGCCTACTTTTAATTAATCCAAAAGATGAAGAAGTTGCTTCTCAAGTTAAACTTTTAGAAGATGATCTTCTCGTTCCGGATGAGGAAGATATTCCAACGGGGTTTATAGAAAAAAGAGAAAAGAACTTTAGTGAAGAAGAGGATTGGGTTCAGGTCAATTTTGGTAAAGAAGACAAAAGAGCAGAAGACAAAAGAGCAGAAGACAATATTGAAGACTGGGCAGTAGAAGAAATTTCGGCATCACCTTTAGAAAGTTTTAAATCAGATATAGAGTCAGGTAACTTTGAAGTACAAGAGCATAATCTTGATGATAAGTACTTTCATGAAGATCACGATGTTACTTCAGAAGAAGTTATTGGAGCAGAAGAGAGCAAACTTTCACAAAATAACGAAAAACCAATCATCACTCATACGCTTGTTGATCTTTATTGTTCACAAGGCTACGAAGAAAAAGCAATTGAAATTTTAAACGATATTCTTGAGTTACATCCAAACGATGAAGCAAGTTTAGAGAAAAGAGAAGAACTTATCAAAAAGCTAAATACTTCTTCATCAAAGTTAGAAATAGTAGAGGAAGTATCTGAGTTAGATATTAAAAGACAAAAACTAGAATCATTATTAAATAAATTTTCAAATGAAATAAATCAAAGAGCAGAAGAAATCAATTCATGAAAAAAATTCTTGTTTTAAATGGACCTAACCTCAATCTTTTAGGAAAAAGAGAGATTAATATTTATGGTGAGAAATCCTTAACTGAGATTGAAGATTACACCAATACGAAATTGAAATCTAAGCAGGTTGAGTTAGATTGGTACCAATCAAATCATGAAGGTGAACTTGTACAAAAGATTCAAGAATTTCACAACGGAAGCCACGACGCATTAATAATTAATCCAGCTGGATATTCACACACTAGCGTCGCAATCTATGACGCAATGAAAATATGTACAAAGCCAATAATAGAGGTTCATCTATCAAATATCTTTGCTAGAGAAGAGTTTAGACAAACCTTATTGACTGCTAGGGCCGCTTCTAAGATAATGTCTGGGCTTGGAAAAGATGCATACTATTTAGCTGCTATTAGCGAACTTTAAAAAGGAAATATAAGTGAAATATCAAACTACAGACTTTCGCAATGGTCTTAAGATTGCGATTGAGGGAAAGCCATTTATTGTTGTGAGTTTTCAGCATACAAATCCTGGAAAAGGATCTGCATTTGTAAAAGCAAGAGTAAAGAATTTAGAAACAGGACAGGTTCTAGAAAAAACTTTTAAATCTGGTGTTGATACAGTTGATAAACCAGATATGGAAGAAAGAGAAATGGAATATACCTACGGCGATATGGACGGGTATAATTTTATGGATACTAAAACATTCGAGTCAGTTCATTTAAGTCACGACAATGTAGGAGATGCTAAAAACTTCCTTCAAGAGGGAATTAAAGTTGATATTCTTTATTTCAATGAAAGACCAATATCTATTGAGCTACCTAACTTTGTAAATCTTGCTGTTAAAGAAACAGACCCAGGTCTAAAGGGTGACACTGCAGGTGGAAGTGGCGGTAAAAAAGCTATAATGGAAACAGGATTACAAGTTAGTGTTCCACTTTTTATAAATGAAGGTGAAATTTTAAAAATAGATACTCGTACTGGTGAGTATTCAGAGAGAGCAAAAAAATAATCGAGAAAAATATGAATTTAGATAACGTAAAACAATTTATAGAACTAGCAAAAACAGAAGGTGTATCAGAGCTAAAATATGAAACTAAAGATACGAAAATATCTGTAAGTTTTAATGCTCAGCCTGTAGCAATCCAACACCATATACCAGCTGCTGCTAGCTCATCAATACAAACTACAAGTACGAGTGGTAGCCAAACTGAAGCAGACCCAAGCCTAGTTAGTGTTACATCTCCATTTGTTGGTACATTCTATGCATCATCATCGCCTGATAAACCAGCATATGTCTCTATAGGGGCAAAGGTTTCTAAAGGATCAACACTATGTATATTAGAAGCAATGAAAATTATGAATGAAATTGAGTCTGATGTAAGTGGTGAGATTGTTGAGATCTGTGTTGAGAACGAAAGTTTGGTTGAGTTTGGTCAAACATTATTTAAAATAAGAGTTTAAGTGAAAAAATTTGAAAAAGTTTTAATTGCTAACAGAGGTGAAATTGCAGTTAGAGTTCTTAGAAGCTGCAAAGAACTTGGTATTGATACTGTAAGCATCCATTCGTCAGCAGATGAAGATTCTATACATGTTAAATTAGCTGATGAATCAGTTTGTGTTGGTCCTGCAAAGTCAGCATTAAGTTACTTGAGTTTGCCACAGATACTTTCGGCGGCAGAGATTACAGACGCCGATGCTATTCATCCAGGATATGGATTTTTATCAGAGAATAAAGATTTTGCAAAAATGTGTGAAGAGTGGAATATAGAATTTATTGGTCCTAATATTGAATGTCTCTCATCTATGGGAGATAAAATTGAATCAAAGAAAATAGCTAAAGAAGCTAATGTTCCTACATTGGAACCAATTTATGTTAACAGCCTCAGTGATGATGATATTTTAAACTCTGTTAGAGAAATGGGATTTCCTGTTTTAATTAAAGCTTCTGCCGGAGGTGGAGGTAGAGGAATGAAAAGAATTGATGATGAGGGAGATATTCTTGATTCAATTTCAATTCTAAAAACAGAGTCAAAAAATGCTTTTGGTGATGACACACTTTTTATTGAAAAATTTGTTGAGAATCCAAGACATATTGAAGTTCAAATTTTAGCTGACAAACATGGAAATGTTATTCATCTCGGAGAAAGAGATTGTACAATTCAAAGAAGATTTCAAAAAATAATTGAAGAATCGCCTTCACCGGTAATAACTGAGAAAACAAGATCTGAAATTTGTGAAGCAGCGGTTAGGCTAGCAAAGCACGTAAAGTATGACTCTGCGGGCACAGTTGAATTTTTATATGACTTAAATACTCAAAAATTTTACTTCATGGAAATGAATACAAGAATTCAGGTAGAGCACCCAGTAACTGAGCAAAGATGTGGTGTTGATCTAATAGCCGAGCAAATTCGTATTGCTCAAGGCGAAAAATTAAGATTTAAACAATCAGATATCAAGTTTCAGGGTCATGTTATGGAATTTAGAATTAACGCTGAAAACCCAAAAACATGTATGCCTTCACCAGGTCTAATCACCCACTATCACAGGCCAGGGGGAATTGGGATAAGAGTTGATGACTTCATTTATACTGGCTATAGCGTATCACCTCACTACGATTCGATGATATCAAAAGTTATTGTTCAGGCCGACTCTAGAGCAGAGTGTATTGCTCGGTCTTTAAGAGCATTAGGCGAGACAGTAGTTGGTGGAATAAGTACAAATATTGAGCTCCACAAAGAGATTTTAAAAGATTCTAACTTCAGGGAAAATACTTACAACACAAATTTCCTTTCCGAAAAAATGCTATAATTATAAGGGTTTATAGTATCAAAGGGAATATTTGTGCAAGAGGCAGTAGATTGCTTTAATTCCAAAAAATATGAGGAATCAAAAAAGTTATTTAAAACTTTTTTGAAAAATGAAATTACACTTCAACAAAAAGTTGAGGCATACAATTACCTACAAAAAATTCATGTTATCTATCAAACAGAATTTACTCACTTTGAAAAAACAGAATATCTTGGAGCACTTTTTAAGCTTGGAGAGTATTCAAGCTTCTATGAAAATTACAAAATACTAAATACTGATAATATATTAACGGACCTTGAATGTATCGATGCACTTTATAAATTAGGTGAAATTCAAAATTGTCTAAATGTATCAAAAAAGACTTGTTTAAAAGTAGTAGAAAAAAAATATTATAATCATTCAAAAGATGTGTTTTCAAAAATTGAAATGATTTTTAAAAACTATGTATTTTATGACTTTGGATTTTTAATATCGAGTATTGAAACAGGTGACTACGAAAACTCCATAGTAAGGATCAAAAAAATAATTGAAAAAACAGTAAATCATTGGAGTGACCTAGAAGGTAAGAAGAAAACAAGTCTAGAATATGTAAAACACCTCTACTCTCTTGTTGATGGATTTAATATTGTAGAAGCAAATTTTTCTAAAGCACTACTTAAGATTAAAGCCGAGACTTGTTTTACTCTAAATGAGATGTTTCTTACACAGAGGGAGTTTTTAGAATTTTTAGTTGCCTTTGAAGATGAAAAAGAGCTTTATTTCCTAATTGCTAGAATCATTCCAGATGAGTTTGTAGGGTATGACATACTTGATTATTTGAAGAAAAATGAAATTGAAGACAGATACAATTATAAGAAAAAAAGTATAAGAGCTTATAAGAAAATAAAAAGCGAACAAAAAGAAAAAATAGAAGAAATCGATTTGAGAGTTACAGACGTATCGACAAAAGTATTAAATTCTGAACGAGAAAAAATTTTTCTAAAATATGGAGTACGAAATACAACTGAATACATAATTG
Organism: uncultured Oligoflexia bacterium; assembly: GCA_937120495.1. Lineage (GTDB taxonomy): Bacteria > Bdellovibrionota > Bacteriovoracia > Bacteriovoracales > Bacteriovoracaceae > CAKZJW01. The sequence goes on along the minus strand of CAKZJW010000003.1, from coordinate 40,168 downwards.
ATAAAGAGAAGATCATCAATTTATCTGATTCTCAAAAAGAAGATATTGTCTTATCTTTAATCTCACTAGAATACTATGATGATGCTGAACTTGTATCAAATATGATTAGAAACCCAAAAAATAAATTAAAATCTAAAATAAATCTCCTGAAATCAAAACGTGATATTAAAGCATTAATTGCATACCTTGTGCCAGAAATTAACGAGATAAGTAAAAGCGAAGAACAACTTGATCTGTTGTTGTTCTTAAAAGATGCATTTTTAGAAATTGAAGATAAAGTTAGTGCAGAGAACTTGGAGTCATTAATTGCTGCAAATATTCATTCTCTAGCAGACATAGAAAAAGGTCTAAAGATTGAATAGGCTGAATAAAGTTTTACTTGTATTCATAAGCGTTATGTTTTTCGTCTTTATAGGTGTTTGGGAATTCATTCAGTCAGAATATACAGCCAAAATAATTACAAAATATTTAACCGAGTATACAAGGGTCGAATTGAATACAGATCTAGCCTTTGAGCGTTTACGGTTTAATCTCTACCCACCAGGTGCTTATGTTGAGAATGTAGAAATTAAAAGTTTGGATAAAAAAAATGACTTTTCGGCATCTTTAAAAGAACTAGGAGTTTCATTCGAGTTTTTAGATATGTTTCAAACGAGATTTACACTTAGTAATATATATATGACTGATGGACGTTTGAATATTAATCGTATTTCAAGATCAAAAAAAATATCATCGAAAAGAAATATTACAGATGAAAATATAGAAGTTAGCTTTCTATTAAAGAAAATAGAAGATGAACTACCGGTTCGGTTAAGAAAAATTACTTTAAATCAAATACATTCGAATATACTGGGAAATAGAGTTACAACTAAAGATGCACAAGTATCAGTTGGAAAAAATCAGATCGATGTGAACTTAAATTTGGAATCTTTTAAATTAAAAAAAATGGAAGTGGGATCGGAGCTGATAGATAATTTTGAAGTTTATGCATCGATTACAGATGAGAAAATCAATTTATATAAGTTACAAATTAATAAGGATCTAAATGAGATTGTTCTGGATGGTACAATAACAAAGTTTGATAATATTGAAAAAATGAATTTTGATGTTTCAGGAACCTTTAAGGGACATATTGATGATTTGTCTAGTTATATCGACCTCCAGCATGTTGGAAAGCTTGAGTATGGTATTGGTAAAATAGATTTTAAGGTCAAGAAAGAATCGGAACAATACAAAGGGAGTGGAGAGCTGACTCTGCAAAATATTAAAACCGATTTCTTCGTTGCTGAATCAATATATTCCAAATTAAGCTTTGATACAAAAGACGTTTTGAAAGTCGACCTACTCGAATTCAAAAATAGAAATGAAAAGTTGATTATATCGAAACCTGTTTCTGTGTATAGCTTTGAGAAAGATGTAGTGCTTCCAGAACGAATATTTGCAAAAATTGAAAAAGTTGAACTAGATAATGCACTTCGAATAATTAAAGACACTATGTCAGTCTTAACGGCAAAGCTTAGTGGGAATGTTGAGTTTTATAAAAATAACGAAAACTACATCATTGAAATAAATCATCCTATTGATATATTTGACTTAAGCTTGGATATTGAAAAACGTAAAATTCTTGGAACTGACAAGTTAATACTTAAGCGAGGAAAGGTTTCAATATCAAAGAAAAAAGTTGATCTAGACCTTGATATCAAAGGAGAAAAAATTGCGGGTGAAATCTTTGGTGAAATATCCAAGAATAAAGTCGTTTTCAATTCTAAAAAGATTAAAATCGATTTAGAAGAGATTGGTCCGTTTGCAGGCTTAGATATAAAAGGAATAGGTGAACTTGATATAAATGCAGTTGTTAGAGATAATATTGCAAAATTAGATATCAAAAATGACTTGTCACGTTTTTCTTTTGAAGGATATAGCCTTGAACATTTGGACTCAAATATTTCCTTTGATTTTAAAAAAAATAGAATCTATTTTGAAAATTTGAATGGGATAATGGGAGAATCAACCCTTTCTGGAGAAGGAGTGATTTCTTTAGAAGATCTATCTATCGCAAGTAATATAAAGCACAATACCTTATATTGGAATGACTTGAAAAAAATATATTATCCACTCCTTGGATCTTTAGATTTTATTCCAGAGTCAACATTTGGTAATTGGAAAACTAATTATAAAATTTCTGGAAAAGCCACTCTTGAAGAAATAGTTGTAAACGGTCAGTTTTCAGGAATTAACAATATTATCTTTGATGAAGGATTTGATAAAATTGATTTTAAATATTCTTTTAAGAATAAAGAATTGGGCTTCTTAGATATTAAAGCACAGAAGTCGAAGGGAAGACTTTTCGCTGGCTATAAATACAACCTTGATAAAGAAGAACACTTAGTTTGGGGAAATATTGTAAAAATTCCTCTAAGAGAAATAACTCATTATAAAAGTTTGCCTCTAAACTTAAATGGAACTCTAAATGGGATTGTTAAAGGGAGATTTAATAAAAATAATAAAGATGGAAAAGTAGAATTAAATCTTACTGATACTAAAATTGCTGGAGAGAGTGAGAGCAACTCCTATGTACAGGCTAAATGGAAAGATGAAATTGTATCTTTAGATGGTAATTTTTTAGGTCGAAAATTAGAAGTTAGTTCAGACCTTAATTTAAAAAATAAAAATAAAAATCGATTGGCAGTGAATTTAGATTTACCAGATATTAATGAACTGTTGAATATTCTCACTTTTGTTGACGCCGGAGACAAAAAGATAGAAGGGAATATTAGTCTGAAGGCAGAGAGCCAATTGAACCTTGAAGAACTAAATAAATCTAATTTTAATGTAAATATTAAAGAAGTAAACATTAAGAAGGATAAAGTTGAGTTGAGTTATAAAAACTCGACACCCGAAATAATTATTGAAAATGGTAAATTACACCGTTGGGATTTAAAACTTTTTGGAAAAAAAATCTATTTTCTTAGCCAAGGAAAAGGAGATTTAATTAATCGACTAGATATTGAGTCTAAAGCAAAGATTGATGCAAGTTTGTTAGAAGTTTTTGATAAACTTATTTTAAATTCAAGTGGGACTCTACTTGGAGCAATAAAAAATAGTTTCCAGAAAAATGAACATAAGTATAGTGCCAAACTAATCTCTAGTGATCTTCTACTAAGCTCAGCTTTAACGCCTTTTACTTTTACAAAAGGTAATATGCTCTTAACTTATAAAAACAAAAAATTTAACTTAAAAAGATTTAAGGCCGCACTCAATTCTGGTTCGTTCTCATTAAAAGGACTCGTTAATATAGACAGAATTATTCCTGAAATTGATATGACTTATGAATTTAGAGATGCTGGTGTTAACGTCTTAAAACGTTCTGAGTTAGTTTTTTCCGGTAAAGGCAAAGTTTTTGGTTCAGCTTTTCCATATACACTTAATGGTAACCTTGATATTCAGCAACTAACCGTACAAAATGAATTTACAGACTTCATATCCGGTGGAGAAATTGGACAAAAAGATATTTCATTTTTGCCTGCAAATGTAAAAAGAGCACAGGATCAATATTTAAACTTAGATATCGATATCACTACGCAAGAACCAATAAAAATTGTAAACTCTATGGCAAATATTGGCTTTGTTGGTGCTGTAAAGGTTACGGGGGGGGAGAATGATCCTAGGTTAAATGGTAAGCTAGAGCTCGCGCCACAAACGAATCAAGCCTATTTTAAAAATAATATATTTAACTTAAATAAAGGTAATATCTATTTCTACCGAAAGAATTCGATTGCAAACCCTGAACTTGATTTTGAAGCAACTAGTCTAATAAATGACTATGCCTTAAAAATACGTGTTTTTGATTTTGTTGACGACTTTAAATTAGATTTAGCATCAGATCCTAGTCTGGTGAAAAGTGATATTCTCTCTTTAATTGCTTTTGGTTATACGGAAGATCTCTCTTCAAATTTATCGGAGTCAGAAAAGGAAAGCATGACTCAAGCAGGAGTTGGGTCTATTTTATTTGATCGATTTAAAATAAATGAGACACTGAAGTCAGAATTTGGACTAGAAGTGAACTTGGGTACCGAAATTACGGAAGAGGAAAGAAGCTATCTAACTTATAGAGAAGGAGAAAGCTCTGTTGGTAGAGTTCGATCTGCAACAAAATTAGAGATAAAAAAACAAATAAACGAAGAAGTTGATTTATCTGTATCGAGTACTGTTGGAAGTAGTTCGTCTCAAAAACAGACAATGAACCTGAACTACAATATTGATAATGGTGTTTCCTTGGAAGGCGTTTACGAAAACCGTACAGATTCTAAAGGTGATGGTAATATTGATGACACTTCTTTTGGAGCAGATTTAAAATGGAAATGGCCGTTTAAATGAAAATTATATTTTTATTGATATTCCCACTTTTGAGTTTTGGATATTTTGAAATATCTTCTGTTAAACTTAATTGCGATGACTCTTCTGTTTGTAAAGAAATGAAAGAGACATTCAAATCTTTAAAGAGACGTTATGTTGATGAAGATCACTTTAGAAGTATTATTAAAGTATATTCTCAGACAACTGGTGTCGAATTTTTTAAATATAAAGTTGAACAAGAGAAAGGAAACAAAAAATTATTTGTCACTTGGAAACCATTAAAAAAAATCAAGAATATAGATTTTTCATTTGTAGGAAGCTCTTTAGATATACCTAGCATCCTTCCCCTTCAAGAAGATGAATTTTTTAGTTCTGAGAAACTTTTAAAAACTCGGACAATTTTAACTGAGCTGTATCGTAGTCAGGGATATAATAAGGTTTATGTAAAAACTAAAATCGACTCTAAGGGAAATGGTTACGTTAATGTTTCAATAAAAGTGGTAACTGGAAAACCTCTGTTGTTGAAGAAGTTAATCATTTATTCGTCTTCTGTAGATTTAAAACGAATCTTTGAGCAAAAGTTAGATGAGTATGTCAATAAAGCCTTTAATCAGCAAAAAATTAGACAGTCCCTAGATGAGCTACGAGGGCTATTATACAATCATGGATACTATTATTTTGAATTAAAATATTTAATTGAAGATCTAAATGACGGAGTGAAGGTTCGTATTAACCTAGAAAAAATTATTAATGGTGCTTACTCAATAAGGTTTTTGGATAGAGATGACCAGTACGCTAGCGAGTTAAAAGGTTTATTAAAAGAAAAAACAATTACTGCAAAAAGAGTTTTATCAACTACAAATGTAAAAGAGATCGTAGTGAAAAAACTATCCAAAGAAGGTTATGAAAACGCAATAGTTAGTGTTGAGAAAAAAATACAAAAGAATATTTTTAACGAAGAATATATTACATATACTATTAATATTAAAAAACAGAATAAAACGATTCTTGAAAAGATCAAATTTAAAGGTAATAACGAAATTTCAAGTGAAAAACTAGTTGATCTTTTTTATGAGCATGCTACAGACCAAGCACATAATAATATTGTAGATGAAAAATATTTCAATGAATTTCTAAATATCATTAAAGAAGAATATGTTAAAAAAGGTTTTGTTAACATCTTATTGGAATCACCTGATTTGATTCGCGATAAAAGTGGCTATGTCACTTTGGTTTATCGAATTAGAGAAGGTGCTAGAGCCAAAATTAGAAAAATAAATATTAGTGGAATCTCAAAAGCGCAAAAATTTAAAGTTTTATCCCTTCTTAAGCTAAAAGTTGGAGATGCATTTAATCCAATTGCTTTTAAAACGTATTTAGCAACAATTAAAGAATATTTTAAAAATGAAGGATTCTACTTTTCAGAATTACTGTCTGAAAGAATGAACAAGATTGCTATTTATAATGATGATAATAGCAAGGTCGATTTATATTTTGATTTTGATCTTGGAAAACGCTTAAATGTTGGAGAAGTAGTCATAATTGGAAACAATAAGACACGCTCAAAAGTTATAAGAAGAGAACTTGTAATTGAATTAGGGAATACACTTAGAGTAAAGGATCTAGCTGTATCGAGAGGAAAAATTTTGTCGACTGGGCTTTTCAGCTCGGTTGTTGTGAAGCCAATACTTAATAGTTCTAACTATGCTGATATTCTAATTAGTGTAAAAGAGAAGGATTATGGGCTGTTTGAGATTGCGCCGGGAATTCGAACTGATCTTGGTCCAAAGATATCTACAAAAATTTCATATAATAATATAGACGGATTAGATAAGCAGATAAGTTTTCAAGGACAGGTAAACAGAAGATTCGACCTTAATAGTATTGATGAAAATAGAAGAGGTGATGAAGATAACTTGATTGAGTACTTAGCACAGGTGAATTACTCTGAGAGATATCTCTTTGATTTAAACCTAGGCCTAAACTCCAGTGTTTCTTTTTCGCGTCAAAGACTTTTTTCTTTTGATGCAGATATTCAAAAAATATCTAATACAATTAGTTCTGATGTTTATCCATGGCTTAATCTTTCTCTAACGCATCAATTAGAAGTCGCATCTCAGTACAATGCAACAGCTACAGATCAAAATGGTGAGTTTCAAATTGGCTCTTTGACTCCTGGATTAACTCTTGATTTTAGAAATAATAGAATTAATCCTACTAGTGGAAGTTATTTTTCTTTATCTATGGAGTTTGCAAATGAAACATTTGGTTCAAAGTCTAATGAAGAGATTGAAATTGATTTTAATAAATTTATCTCGAGAAATAGGTTCTATATTCCAGTTGGCAAAGGTGTACTTGCAATATCAATTGCTGGGGGAGTACAAAAAAACTTAGCGACATCTAAGAATTCAAGCACTGGTAAGACAGAAGGTTATATTCCAAGTTTAAAAGTGTTTAGATTGGCCGGGCTAGATAATGTTCGTGGTTTTGAAGACGATGAAATTAATAGGACAATTTCAGGAGAAGACATTAGTAGTGCAAGAATTGACGATAAAGCTTATATGTTTAACTTAAAATTCGAGCCAAGAATGTTTCTGTCTGATAATAGTATGATAGGAATTTTTTATGATGCAGGGCGTGTTTTTGTGAATGAATACGATCTATCGAAGCTCAGATCCTCGGCTGGTGTGTCTTTTAAATACATTACTCCGGTTGGAAGTTTAGACTTTGATTACGGTATAAAACTCTTGAGAAAAAGAGATCAAGATGGTAGATTAGAGAGCCCCGGAAGGCTACATGTGTCAATTGGCTTCTTTTAAACCCGTTAAAAGAAACCGCATTTGAGCAATAATACTGGTTTGGTACCCAGTTAGTGAATTTGTTTTGACATTTTGTGACGCTGGGCCGTATATAGTGCGGGAATTTTATTTATTATTAATTTTTACAAGGATTACTTATGTATACGCAAAAGTCATTTTCTCTCAAAGCAGGGGATATCGATAAAAAGTGGTGGATAATTGATGCACAAGATGTAGTTGTAGGACGTTTAGCGTCTGAAGTTGCACTCCTTTTAAGAGGAAAGCACAAGCCAACTTTTACACCTAACCAAGAATGTGGTGACTTCGTTGTTATCACAAACTGTGAGAAAGTTAAGTTCACTGGAAACAAGTGGGCTGCTAAAGAGTATCACTGGCATACAGGTCATATCGGTGGATTAAAAACAAGAACTGCAAAAGTTCAATTAGAAAAACACCCTGAGCTAATCGTAATGGAAGCTGTTAAAGGTATGTTACCTAAAACAAGCCTTGGGCGTAAGCAATTAACAAAACTAAAAGTATTTGTTGGAGATGCTCACACTCACGAAGCTCAAAAACCAGAAGAATTTAAGGTTAAAGGATAGATCATGGCAAAGGGAAAAGCTTACGAGACACAATCAGTTGGAAGAAGAAAAGCTTCAATTGCAAGAGTATACGTTGCTAAAGGTACTGGAAAAATCACTATCAACAAAAGAGATTTTACTGAGTATTTTCCAATAGCAACTACAAGATATATTGTTGAGCAACCATTTAAACTTTTAGAAAATGGTGACAAGTATGACTTAAACATCAACGTTAAAGGTGGTGGAGTTACAGGTCAAGCAGGAGCAATAAGATTAGGAATTTCTAGAGCATTAACTACGCTTAATCCATCGGATAGAGCAGCACTTAAAGCAGCAGGATTCTTAACAAGAGATGCAAGAAAGGTAGAGAGAAAGAAACCAGGTTTAGCTGGTGCCAGAAAATCTTACCAGTTCTCGAAACGTTAATATTACAGACAACGTCTTATATATTACAAAGGGCCTGCTTTATGCGGGCCTTTTTTATTTTAAAGTGAAGTTATGGAAAAGATAAAAATTTGTGGTGCGAGAGTAAATAATCTAAAAAATATAGATATTGAAATTCCACTAAATAAGATTGTCTGTATCGCTGGTCCTAGTGGATCGGGAAAAACTTCTTTAGCTTTTCACACAATTTTTACCGAATCTAAAAGAAGATTTTTAAATTCTTTTCCTACTTATTTAAAATTTTTTAGTGAAAGGCCAGCTCCTGTTGATGTCGATCTCATAGAACCTGTCTTGCCAGTATTTGGACTGCCTCAAGTTAACCCCGTAATAGGTGCTCGAAGTGTTGTTTCTGATTTAATGAATCTTACTGAGCAGCTTCAAAATTTATATGCAAATCATTCTGTTGCAAAATGTCCAAACCATTTTTTAGAATTAGAGTCCTCAAGCATAGAACAATTTGTTAGTGATAAATTTAAGTTAGACGAAAAAAGTATTTTATACTTTTTTACAACCAAAGAGAATTTTATAACTTATCTTAAAGATTCTCCATTTCCATCAAGGTCGTTAAGTCCTGAGTTGAATGTAGAAGACTTTGATAAGGATCATGAATACTGGGAACTTTTAAGAATTAGGAAGAAAAACCTCTCGAAGTTGGAAGAAAAATTAAAAGCTTATAAAGATTTAAATCTTCCACTTTACGTGCTTGAATCCGAATCAGAAAAATTTCAAGAAATTAAACTTGATTCGAATTTAAAATGTCCAAAGGGTGACTTTGAATCATCTAAGTTAAAGAACATGAGCCATTTCTCGCCTTATAATGCTCTTGGTGCATGTTCCGATTGTAATGGCTTTGGAGCAAGGCTTGAGTATGACGATAATAAAGTTCTTAATATGGACTTGTCTGTTAATGAAGGTGGCGCAAAGTTATTAATGTCCAAGCGTTTTAGTGGAATTATTGAAGACCTTGAAAAGGTAATGAAAAGAGAAAAGATCTCTCTCAATAAGCCTCTATCAAAGCTTCCGAAGAAGTTTTTTCAAATACTCTTTGAAGGAAAAAATGAGTATTGTGGATATAACGAATTATTTAAATACTTAGAAAGTAAGAAATATAAAGCACCTGTTCGAATTTTTATTCGCAGTATTCAAAAAGATATTCTCTGCGAAACTTGTAATGGTTCACGCGTAAATAAAATTTCACATAATCATTTTATCTTTAAAGACAAAATATCATATCTGGATATCTGGGATTTTACCGTTGAGAAGTTATTGAATTATTTTGAAAAGAATAGAGAACATTTACTCGATTCAAATAAGTCGAGCCTCAAGCTTTTAGATAAAACAATTAAAATTTTAAAAACAGCCTTAGGTATTGGCCTTGGTCATTTAAATTTAACTAGAAAGGTTAAGACCGTTTCTGCTGGTGAGTACCAACGCTTACTTTTACTGAAGTATTTATCCTATGAAGGAACAGGTGCTTTGTTTATATTTGATGAACCAAGTCTGGGGTTGAGCTTAAAAGAAAGTAAAATACTACTTACAAGTTTTAAACATCTTATTACACAAGGAAACTCTGTTCTTTTGGTAGAGCATAGTGAATTCTTTCATAAGTCTTCTGATTATTTTATAGAGATGGGACCAAAATCTGGAAAAGAAGGTGGAGAGGTTTTATATGCAGGTAAATATAAAGATACGAAATCAAATAGAAAAAAATTACAACCACTGAGTTTTGATTTAAAAAAACGAAAATATATTAAATTTGAAAATCCCTCTTTGTATGGTCGAAAGTTTTCAACTATAGAAATACCTGTTAATGAATTGAGTCTAGCTATCGGTGACTCGGGGTCTGGAAAAAGTTCTGTATTAGTTAATACAGTTGCTCAAGAAATCTTAAAACATGTAGAAAAGCCGATTTTAAATATACCTATTGGAGATTTTTCGAAAGTTAAAATTCCAAATACAATACAAGATGTAATGGTAGTTGATGCGAATATAAATCGATATTCGAGCAGGTCTACGGTTGGAAGTATGACAGGATTATTTGCAATTGTTAGAAAACATTTTCTAAAAACACCATATGCAAAATCCATGAATTTAAAAGATGGTCATCTGTCTTCAAACTCGGACTTGGGTCGTTGCCCTACCTGTGAAGGTAAGGGGGTAACAGTTGTTGAAATGCAATTTTTAGAAGATATTGTTTTAAAATGTGAAGATTGTAATGGTAAAAAAATTAAAGATCTTTATTCACAGCTATCTGATGGTGAAATGACTGTTTCCGAATCCTATAACCTTCCTGTTAATCAAGTCTTTTCAAAGATTAGCCTAACTCCTAAGTACAGAAGAATTATTGAGTATATGAAGACTCTCAAAATAGATTACTTATCCTTAGATAGACCTGTTAAATCCTTGTCTGGGGGAGAGAAGCAGAGGCTTTATCTTCTATCAAAACTTCAAAGTAAAGTTGAGAGCACATTAATTATAATTGAAAATGTCTCTTTTGGTTTATCAACAGTAGAGCTTGTGGCCATGTGTGAGTTTTTAAAATCCCTTGTTGAGCTTGGAAATACAGTTGTTGTAATTGATAAAAATAAAATTTTTAAAGAAGTCGCTACTAACTTAATTGTGTTTAGCTGAACTTTTAGCTCAAGTATTGAGATTTTCTGCCGAAAAGAACTATAGATTGAAATAATTTATAGGATTTTTATGGCCAAGTATCTAATTTTATTCAGCTTACTCTGTACAAATGTATTTTCAACAACTTTTGTACCAGTTTCAATTAAAAAGCAAATTCATGAATCCTCAGGAATGGTTGAGGGTGAAGTAATAAACTCTCTAGCCGTAGAGATGCCTGATGGAAATATAGCTCGAAGAGTATTTATTCGTACAGATAAGTGGATTGGTGTGAAGCCTGAAGCATATCATTTAAGCATTTATGTTCCAGGTGGAAGTGTTGGAGATAATGTACAAGTAGTAAGTGGTTCTCCAAAATTTAAAATGGGTGAAAAAGTAGTTCTATTACTTAAAGAACACGAAAATAAAAACTGGGTTTTGAATTTAGGATTAGGTAAATTTTGGATTCGCAAGTATGGGGCTTCAAATGTATTGGTTAACTCTATCTTTCCAGCACATCCGAAGGCTGGTCAAATACCACTTGATTCTTTTTATAGATTAGTTTCAAGAATTAAAAATACTAAGATTCAAATTAGAACAAAAGACAAATATGAAATGCAAGTTGAAAAACATTCTTTGCATGTTAAAACAAGGAAAGGAAGATCTATTGCTTCAGTTAAAACTTTTGAACAAAAAGAAAAAGAAACAAAGGATTCAACTTTCTGGATTATTATAATGTTAGGAATTCTTGGATTTACATATACTTTCTTAAAGAAAAGAAGCTCGGAATGAAAATATCCCTGATTCTTTTTGCTCTTCTTTTAACTAAATTTTCATTTGGATTTGTAATTACAAAGAGTGAATCTGAGCAAAAGTTATCTTGGCGAAAAAGTACGGTAGAAGTATTTATTAATCCTAGTTTAAGTAATCAATCAAATTCAAATCTAACAGAAAGCCAAGCTTATTCAATTATTGAAAGAGCATTTTCAAAGTGGAAACCACACTTTTCAGGAAAAAATATTTCTCTATTCCCTGATGATAGTCTTTATTCAAATCCATCGACAAATAAAGTTAAATTCTCTAGTAACCCAGCATACTTTGGCTCTGGCGTTTTAGCTGTAACAAGAGTTAATCATTCTGCACGAACTGGAGAAATTTATAATGCGAGTATTTTGATAAATGATTCATTCAGCACACAAAATAAATTTGTATCGAATGAATCGGGTACAGAAGATAATAAAGTGTATTTAGGTGATGTATTATCTCATGAAGTAGGACACTTTTTAGGCCTTGGACATTCAGATGTTCCTGAATCGACAATGGTGTATAGTGTTTTTAAAGGTCAGTTAACACCTCATTCAGATGATATCGCGGGACTAAACGATCTTTACTCTTCAAATCAAGGGGCATCCATTTCTGGGAGAGTCGCAGGTGGAAGTGATATCGGTATATTTGGTGCTCAAGTTCAGGCAATATCTGTTAAAACAGGTAAGGTAGCAAGTGGAGTTCTATCGGAAGAGGATGGATCTTTTAAAATAAACAATCTAGATACTAGTGACTCGTTTTTAATTTATGTATTACCTCCTAGAGATATAAATCACTTGCCAAGCTACTACGCTTCAGTGCAAACAAAATATTGTAATTCAAAATCTTACGTTCCAAGTTTTTTTCAAAAATGTGGAGGAAGAAATAAAAGCTATCCTCAGGTAATTAAACCTAATTCAGAAATTGGTACCGTATCAATTAGATGTGATGAAAACTTGAATACTGAATATCTCTTAAATAAAACAAAGTCGGTTAGAAATACTTTTAGTGTGGATATGAGAGAGGGGCCACAAGTTTTTACGGGATATTTCTCTAATGATGAGATTAGTAATAATATTACAAATCTAAAAGATGAATTAGAAATTGATCTATCAAACCTTCAAATAAATCCAGCTGACTATGTACTTGATATACAAATTTTAACATCTGAAATTGGGTCTAACTTTTCTGCTGTTTCTCGTTTAACTTCCAATGGGGGAATTAATAGTTTAGATTTTCCAAGCTTTAATTCTCTTGGAAGAATAAATCCAAATAATAACCATTCTGTTTCATTGTCGCCAAATCCTTCTTTAAATATGTTTACGCTTTTAATTGACCCCTATGAAACGGCAAGAAGTAGTGCAAACGAACTATTCGCAAATATAGATGTGATGGCTAATGAGAATTCTACGTATGCAGTAATTATCAACCTTAAGAAAGTAAATAACTCGGGTATTTTTGAGACATTTACAAAGAACTCTGCGCCTTACTCAGATAATAATTTATGCCTAGAGTCTAATATTACAAGACAGACAAACGCTAACTCTTCTGTCGTTTCTAGTGGAAACTTTGGAGAGAATGATGAAGCACCTCAGGCAATGACATGTGGAACAATTGATATTGATGATAATGGAGGATCTGGAGGAGGCTTTATGAGTTTTATCCTAGGAATCCTTTTCATGTCGCTAACTGCTTTTTCTCAAAGAAAATCATTCGATTTCTTTGTCTAAGTCCTTATTTTTCTATAAAATTAATCGATAATTAATAACCAGGGAAAAGGTCATGAAATCAATCGCTTTAATTTTTAGCATGTGTTTTGTTTTTAACATTTATGCACAAAATTTAAACTCACAACGAATTTGGAAAATTTCTTCTAAAAAACGATCAATCTTTTTGGATAAAGGCGTTTTTCATATTGATAGTATGAAAGGTACAAACCATTTAAAGGGACTTAGAAATTCATATTTTAAATCTAGGGGATATGAAAGAGTTGTATTTGACTTTGAAGGTATGAACCCACCAAACCTTTATGGCCATATTTCAAAAGAGAAAAAGAAAATTTACTTAGATTTTTTTAATACAAGTTTTAATAAAAAAATGAACTCTATCTCGAAAATTAAATTTGTTAAATCAGTAGATTTTTTTACGATTGATAAAGATCAGGTAAGCATTGAATTAAATCTTGATGGAAAAGTGAGCTATGATATTTTTTATCTTAGTAACCCTGGTCGACTAGTTATTGATATCCAAAAATAAGGAAAATAAAATGCCAAAAAAAGAAGATAATATAAAAATTAATGAAGACATTGATATTGCAGTATCTCTCCCAGAGCAAGTTGTAGTAATACCGATTGTAAATAGTCCAATCTTTCCGGGAATGATTGCACCGATAATTTTAAGCCAAGAAAAGTTTACTCCAGAGCTTGATGAGCAAGTTGGAAAAACTGGATATGTTGCCCTTAACCTTGTTAAGTTTAAAGAAAACCAGGAGTACGTTACATCAGAAGAAGAAGATGATGAAGACGTTGGTGAGTATGAAATGGAAGCATACGATGAAGAAATTAATGATTTAACAAGTAAAGATATATATCGAGTTGGAGTTCTTTGTAAGGTCGTAAAAAAATTAAAACTACCAGATGGATCTGTGAATCTTCTTGTTCATGGATTAAAAAGGTTTAGAATATCTAAGTTTTTAGAAGAAGCTCCTCTTCTTGTTGTTAAAACAAATGTATTTGAAGATGTTCATGAAGCAGATGAAGAACTCGACGCATATACAAGGTCAGTTATTAACCAAGTAAAAAAACTTAGTGAAATTAATCCATATTTTAATGAAGAAATGAAGCTTGCTATGCTTAATTCCCCTTCTCCTGGATCATTAGCAGACCTAGTTGCATTTGCATTATCTTTAGATGTTCCTGAAGCTCAAGACTTCCTTGAAACTCTTGTCGTGAAGAAAAGATTTGCAAAGCTTTTAGTTTATTTAAAACGAGAAAAAGACGTTGCAGATATTCAAAAGAAGATCACTGATGAAGTAAACGATAAAGTTAATAAGTACCAAAGAGAGTATTTCTTAAGAGAGCAGCTAAAAGTAATTCGCTCCGAACTAGGAATGGATGAAGATGAAAAATCAAAAGACATTAAAAAGTTTAAGGAACTAATTGAGGAAAAAGGACTCCCTGAGGAAGCTAAAAAATCAGCTTTAGAGGAGATTGAAAGATTAGATTCAATTCCTGATTCTTCACCAGAATATAATATAACGAGAACATATTTAAATTGGATGACTACTCTTCCATGGAATGAAGAATCGGAAGAGAGTTCAGATATTCCTTCGGCAAAAAAAATGCTTGAAAAAGATCATTATGGGCTTGAAAAAGCCAAAGAGAGAATCTTAGAATTCTTGGCCGTTAGAAAGTTAAAACCAGAATATGATGGAACAATTCTCTGTCTTGCGGGGCCTCCAGGTGTTGGTAAAACATCTCTTGGTCACAGTATTGCAAATGCACTTGGCAGAAAGTTTTACCGATTTAGTCTTGGTGGAATGAGAGATGAAGCAGAGATTAAGGGTCATAGAAGAACTTATGTTGGAGCGATGCCAGGAAAATTAATTCAAGCAATGAAAAGAGTAGAAGTTAATAACCCTATTATTATGCTTGATGAAATTGATAAGCTTGGAAAATCGTATCAAGGAGATCCAGCAAGTGCTCTTCTTGAAGTTTTAGATCCAGAACAAAATAGAACGTTTATAGATAACTATTTAGATGTGCCGTATGACCTTTCAAAAGTTTTATTTATTGCGACAGCAAACTATATTGGAGAAATACCTGAAGCTCTTTTAGATAGAATGGAGCTTATAGAGGTTAGTGGATATACTCTTGAAGAAAAAGTAAGTATCGCAACGAAATGGGTTATTCCAAAGCAACTTAAAAAGCATGGAATGACGACTAAAGATTTTGGTCTTACAGCTACAACGCTTAAAGCTTTAATCCAAGACTATTCCAGAGAACCAGGTGTTCGTAGAATGGAACAATTTGTTGCAAAACTTTGTCGTCACGCAGCTCTTGTAAAAGTAACAGCCAAAAGAGCAAAGAAATTTTCTCCAGCTCCAAAAGATCTTGAAGCAATATTAGGTCCTAAAAGATTTTCAAGTGACCTTGCTCAAAAGCCTCTAAACCCTGGAGTTGTAACAGGCCTTGCTTGGACAGCTTTTGGTGGAGATATTCTATTTATAGAGACTCTTCCACTTAAAGGAAAAGGGCTAAAGCTCACAGGTCAAATGGGAGATGTTATGAATGAATCAGCAAACATCGCCTATAGTTATGCAAAGAAAATGTTAGAAGACGAATTAGAAGTCGATAAAAAATCTAAAAAGAAGAAGAAAGTAAAAGCAGGTGAAAAAGGCGCAGAAGAATCGTTAGATTATTTAGATAGTCACCAAGTTCACCTTCACTTACCTGCAGGAGCAACTCCAAAAGATGGGCCAAGTGCTGGTATAACAATGGCGTTAGCATTTTATTCTTTAGCAAAAAATAAAAAAGTTAGAGGACAAGTTGCAATGACTGGTGAGTTAAGTCTTACTGGAAAAGTTCTTCCGGTTGGTGGAATTAAAGAGAAAGTCTTAGCAGCTAAAAGAGCTGGAATAAAAGAAATTATTCTTCCTTTTGAAAACGAAAAAGACTTACAAGAAGTTCCTGATAGACATAGAAAGGGAATGAAATTCTACCCCGTAAAACATTTTGATGAAGTATTAAAAGTAGCTTTAAGATAAAATGAAGGGCCTTCTATTTAACTAGCTTCTCTAAGATGAGCTAGTTGTTTAGGAGGCTTTTTTATTTGAGCATCTTTTGCATAAAAATAACATCAACTCGTCGTCCAAATTTAAGCCCAACCTCTTTCATTGTTCCAACTTCAAAAAAATCAAATTTTTCATGTAGCTTTATACTTGCTAGAGATTCAGATGTTACACGCGATAGAATTGTATGAAGATTAATTTTTTTTCCTAAGACAATTAATTCTTCCATAAGTTTTGAGCCTAAACGCTTCCCATGGTGATTAGGATCTATATAAATAGAAAGCTCAACTGTTTCGTCATATGCAGTACGATCAGAGTAAGGTTTCAAGCAAGCCCATCCAAGAACTTGATCGTTTTCAGTGGCGACAATAAGAGGAAATTTATCAAACGAATTTAGAAAATCAGAGTAATTAGTAAGATTTTTAATTTCATTATCAAAAGTCGCAGTAGTGTTTTCTACTGCCCAATTATAGATATCAATTATTTTGAGGAAATGTTCTGGCTTCGCTTTTATAATTTTCATAAAAAAAAAGCCCTCAATAAAGAGGGCTGTGATATTTATTTCGTTTTTTTAGAATTCGTCAGAGTCATACTCTTCAACTGGAGCATGAGTTACTTTACCTGCAGCGATTTCTCTTAGTGCAGTAACAACTTCTTTGTTTTTACTTTTTACTAGTTGATCATCACCTTCTCTTAGTTGTTTAACTCTTTTTGCAGTTAAATGAACTAATTCATATCTATTTTCAACTTTCTCTAAACAGTCTTCGATCGTTACACGAGCCATTACTTACCTCATTTTTAAATTACTTGAACTTAACTTTATAGATATATTCTATTTAATTGTCAAAGTATTAGTTATTGTATAGCGCATCAATTTTAGCTTTAAAATCCTTTAAAAGTACTGATTTTTTAAGTTTTAAAGAGGGGGTTAGGTAGTTATCCGTAGAAACCTCTATATCAAGAATTTCAAACTTTTTTATCGTCTCAAACTTGGCCAGCTTGGTGTTAACAAGTTCTATATCTGTTTTTATAAGAGATGTTATATCGGATTTCTCTTTTTCAGAATTTTGAGTCGGTGGAATAATTAGTGCCGTAAGAAATTTTCTTTTATCTCCAATAATTGCGCAGTGCTCAATGTTTTCTGAGAGTTTCAAGAGATTTTCAATTTTTTGAGGAGCTATATTCTTACCACCACTTGTAATAATAATGTCCTTTTTTCTATCAGTGATTTTTAAAAAGCCATCATTATCAAACTTACCAATATCTCCGGTGTGAAACCAGCCTTCTGGATTGATAGCTTTATCTGTGGCCTTCTGATCTTTGTAGTAGTGTGAGAAAAGAGCTTTGCTTTTAACTAGAATCTCTCCGTCGTGAGCAAACTTTATTTGTACGTCACCGATTGGCTTCCCAACCTTACCTGGCTTTTGTCTTTCAAATGGATTTAGCACGCAAGGGGCGATCGTCTCTGTAAGACCATAGCCTTCAACAATAGTAAGATTTGAATTTCTCATAAAGTTCACAATTACTTCTGATAGAGGAGCTCCTCCAGATATAAAGTAACGAATTTTACCACCAAACATGGCATAAATTTTATCTGTAACAAGTTTTTGTCCAACGTTGTATTGAATGATGTCAATAGAGCTTGGAGTTTTATCATCCTCAATTTGTTTGTTGTATTGGTCGGCTTTTTTCATAGCCCAACTAAAGAGAGTCCGCTTTAAAGGAGTAGTCTCCTTTAAATTTTTTTTAATCTTTTCATAAATTTTTTCAAATATTCGAGGAACAGCAATCATAAAGGTTGGTTGTGAAACTTTGATGTTCTCTATGATTTTGTCAGCACCTTCAGCATACACGCTGTGGCAACCAAAGGTAAGATTTAGAAATGAATCACAACGTCCCAATACGTGGGAGAGTGGAAGAAAAATTAAATTTTTATCATTTTCAGCAAGGGCATTATTACTAAATGCTTTGATATTTTTTAGCATCTGAAGCAGGGCGCCCTGCTTAATAACTGCACCCTTGGGCTTACCGGTCGTGCCACTGGTATAGACAATAGTTGCAATATTATCATCGTGAAGACTATTTATTTTAATTTCAAAAGTGTCAGGATTTTGTTGAAGTTCGTTTTTACCAAAATCGAAAAAATCCTCATAGTTATAGTATTCAATATTACTTGGAAGCTTTTTAAGGAGATCGGATTCAATCTTTTCTATTGAAATTATAAAGACAAGGTCTTCTAGTTTATCTAGAACTGTAATAAGCTTTGAGAACTGAACAGAGTCTTCAACAATAATCATCTTGGCTTCAGAGTGCTGTAGGATATATTTAACATCATCTTCTAAGTAGGTGTGATAAATTGGAACGGTGACTGCACCAGAGCATAAAATAGCAAGATCTAGAAAATTCCATTCAATTCTTGTTTGTGAAAGAATGCAAACCTTATCTTGGTTGGTAACGCCCTTTTTGAGTAAAGCTAAGCTTAATGCTTCAACAACTTTCGCATAATCTTTAAAGTTGTAATTAATTATTTTGTTATCTTTAAAAAATCCAATAGCTTTTTTACTTGGGCTTTTTGCTATTCTGTCTAAAAGTAAATGTCCTATTGTATTTTTGACCAATTTCAATTTCTTTGCCTTTTAATAACAGTCAGTTATCGTTTTTGTCTATTCCCTTCGCTTGCATACCTACCTTATCGGAGGTTTTATGCAAAAGGTATATTTAATATCAACATGTATTTTAAAGAAAAAGAAATGTTCGGTATTTCATTTTAAGGGGTACTTCAAAGGTGAGAAAATTAAAGAAATCTACATAAATGACTTAAACTTTGAGCTTAACTCTGAATATCTAATAAAATTAAAAGTATTAGGTATCAAAAATGGAATAGTATTTGGAGAGTCGCTTAAAAGTAAGGTTCTCTAACTACTTTGTATTAACGCTGACGAGATCTCCAATCATAAAACCTTCAAGGTGCATTAGCGGAGTTTGATCTGTTGATTTGATATTTTTCATAATACCAATCGCCGCTTCGTCATCAGAATGAAGAATTTGAATCTCTCCAATTTTTACTTTGTAATTTACTATTTTTAGATTTTCGTATGGATTAGACCTAGAGATAACTCTAAAGACATCTAGAGTTGTCCCTTCGTCTACGCCTTGATTCGTACCAATATTTAAATAAAAATTCTTTTTGATAATTTCATTTTCATAACCCATAGGAATCTCTTCAGAGATGCTGTAGATTAGATGGTCTTTGGCCATAACATTAAATGACAATAAGAAAACAAAAAATAGAATGCAGGTTTTTTTCATGTCTCTTCTTCCTTGAGGCAAGTTTAATCTCAAAAGACTTATCGTCCTTAAGGAAAAAATATTTAGATTATTTTAAAGTAGAGACCTTTATAGTCGGGTATTATTCTATTTTAAGGTACTTATAGTTGTTATAAATTAAATCCGACTGTCTAAAGTTCTTAATGTATTTATGACTTAAAATATAATTCCTAGAGTAGTACTGCATAATCCAAGGTAAATCGGCATGAACAATTTGTTCAATTTCTTTCAAGATCTCCATCTTTGAAATTTGAGAACTCACACGATTAAGCTTTTTGAATAGCATGTCGACTTTCTTGTTTGAGTAGAAAGTTGAATTTGGTCCCGGAGAATGATTTTTTGTCAAAAGTAGCTGGAGAGTATTTTCAGCATCTGGATAGTCCATGGCCCATCCTCCCTGCCAAAACTCTAATTGTCCGGTTTTAGCTTTATTAAGGAAGCCTGGAAAGCTATTAATATTAATCTTGATTTTAATTCCAACTTTATCAAGTTCTGCTTTAATAAATTCGGCCATCTGTCTTGCTACGAGACTAGTTCCTCTTACATCGTATTGGAATGTAGGAAGATTTTTTCCATTTGGATATCCGGCTTTAGCAAGTAGCTCTTTAGATTTTTTAACGTCATATTGATATGGTAGTTCATGAGATGGATTAAATCCTTGTACTCCTGGGGGGTATATTGAGTTCGCTTTTAAAGCAATATTGTTAGTGAAAATTTTAATATACTTATTAATGTCAACTGCATGTGCAATTGCTTTTCTTAGGTTTAAGTTTTTGCCTAACACATCATGTTTCATATTAAATGCAAGCCACCAATAAGTAAGAGTTGGCTCAACCTGTAATCGAATTTCTTTTTGTTTGAATTCTTTTTTTAATTGTCCTCGAGAATCAAGAGCAATTTGAAAATGATCTTTTGTTAATACAATAAAGTCTAATTTTTTCTTCAAAAAATTAAACCAACGAGTTTGTGCTTCTTTTATAATGTTAAATTTAATTCCTTGAACAAAAGGAAGTTTCTTTCCCTTATCTTCAAGTAGGTTATTTTCATAAGAAGTACGATCTCCCTTCTTAGGATAGAAACTTGGATGATAAGATTCAAATCTGTTTAAAGTAACATTTAAATTTTTATTCCATTCTTTTAAATAAAATGGACCGGTACCTACAGAACCTTGAGATAAATCATTCTTTTGTGATCTAATAATTTCTTCGGGAATAGGTGTTGTAAAAGACATTGCTAGGGCAAATAAGAGCTGAGGGTAGGGTTCAGTTAGCTCTATAACTAATGTATTAGCGTCAGGAGCGTATAAACCTTCTATTTTGTATTTGAATAAAGCTTCGAGATCATTGCCAGCATCTTCTCTAAACTTGTTTATTCCTTTGATTTTTTTGTTGAAAAGCCACCAACCATTACTTTTTGTTGGTTTGAATGCCAGTCTTTTTATCTGATTTATAAAGTCTTGTGCTTTTAAAACTCTTTTTCCTTTTAGAGACTTTGAGTCATGATAGAAAACATTCTCCTTGATCTTGAATGTATATTTTAAGCCATCATTCTCAACAAGGGGCATTTCCTTCGCTAATAAGGGCTTTAGATGGTAAGGACGAATTAAATAGTCATACTCAAAAAGTGTTTCGTGAATTTGATAAACGACTTCTGCTGAAACTGAGTCGTAGGAAATTGCAGGGTCAAGGGTAGATATACTCGAAGAGAGAGCTACATTTATAAATTTATTTTTATTAACAGTAACTTCATTACATGAAAGCAGAAGTAAAAAAAATAATGATAAAAACTTCACTTAGATTTCCTTTAGTAGAATCTCTACTTGTTGAATAAATTTGTCAGCATTTTGTGAGTCGCCAGAACCTTGTGCCATGTCAGGTCTTCCACCACCTCTACCAGAAACTATGTCTTGAGAGTTTTTAATTATCGTAGAGCAATTAATGTTCTTATTCTTTTTATTTGTTCTTAAAATATATGAAAATTTTGAATCTTCTATTGTGTAAAGGAGTAAGGCATCCTTTGTATTTTGATCAACAAACTTATCAGAAAGATTTCTAAAGTCTTTAGGATTTCCATTTTTAAGATTTACACAAACAAAACCAAAGTCTTTTCCAATATCAATAACCTCTTTAAATAAATCTTTACCCTGCTCTGCTTGAATCTTGTCATTGAGATTCTTAATTGTTTTACTTTTAGACTTCAAATCGACTTGAAGTGTATTTATCTTTTTCAAGACCTCTGTTGATTTTGTTGAAAACACTTGTTCAACTTCGCTCAAAATATCTGAACGGTTCATTAGATATTCAAGAGCACTTTTGCTGGCAAAAGCCTCAATCCTTCTAACACCACTTGAAAGTGAAGTTTCAAAGTTAATGACAAAAAGAGAAATTTCAGATGTATTTGAAACGTGTGTACCTCCACAAAGTTCAATAGAAAAATTTCCCATTTCTAGAACGCGAACTTCGTCACCGTACTTTTCACCAAAAAGGGCCATAGCACCTTTCTTGTTTGCTTGATCTTTTGACATCAAACTTGCCTTAACAGGAAGCGCATCTTGAATTTTTTCATTAACTAAAGCTTCAACCTTTTTTAATTCAGTTTTTGTCATTGCTTCAAGGTGTGTGAAGTCGAATCGTAAGCGATCAAAAGAAACGCTAGAACCAGCTTGTTTTACATGATCACCTAAAACACTTATAAGGGCAGCTTGAAGTAGGTGAGTCGCTGAATGATGATGAGTAGTTAACTTACGTTTTTCATCATTAACTTCAAGTTTATAACTTTTGTTGATTTCTAAATTATCACAATTATCTTTTGTAATATGAGCAAAAAGACCTTCCACAGGCTTCTTTGTATCTATTATATTGATTTCATTATTAACAAGGCCAGTATCACCTGCTTGCCCCCCACCTTCTGCATAGAATGGTGTTTTATCAAAGAATAAATAAGTTAATTCTCCATCTTTTTCAATATGAAGAAGCTTACCTGTAGATTCTGTACCAGAATAACCACAAAAGTTTGTAACACCGAACTTCTCTTTAACTTTATAGAAAACTTCAATATTATTTTCGTTTGAACTGAACTGACTAGTCTTTTTCGAACTCTCTTTCTGTCTTTTCATTGCAGCTTCAAACTCTTTGGAATCAACTTCAATATTTTTTTCTTGTAAAATGAGCTGAGTCAAATCAAATGGGAAGCCATACGTATCATAGAGTTTAAAAGCGATCTCTGCATCAAACTGATTGTTTTTAACTTTAGGAATTTCTTTTTTAATTAACTCAAGTCCAGTTCTAAGAGTTTGACGAAATTTTTCTTCCTCAATCTTTAGAAGCTTTTCTGCCAGAGAAACTCCGGAAGCATTTTGAGGATATTCGTGACCAAGGCTTTCAAATACAGACGGAACAAGTTTATAGAAAGATGTTTCTTTAATACCAAGCTCTTCCATATGACGAACAGCTCTTCGAATTATTCGTCTTAGAACATATCCTCGTCCATCAGATGCAGGCATAACACCATCAGTAATAAGCATAACAGATGCTCTGATATGATCGGATATAACTCTCATACTTGAAGTAACATTATTATCGGAGTATTTCTTTCCAGAAAGACTCTCTATTGCTGATAAAATTGGAGAAAAAATATCACTGTCATAGTTCCAGTAAACATTTTGCATTAGAGCAGTTATTCTTTCGAGTCCGGCACCTGTGTCTACAGAGGGCTTCGGTAATTCTCTTCTTTTAGTCTGACCGTCAGATTTAAATTTTTCATATTGCATGAAAACTAAATTCCATATTTCAACATATCTGCCTTCATCTGCTAGTAGGCATTCACTTGTATCTGAACCATCAGAGTACTGCTCACCATGATCATAAAAAATCTCACTACAAGGGCCGCAAGGTCCAATATCACCCATTTCCCAAAAGTTATCTTTGTCACCTAAAAAAAAGATTCTGTCACTTGGAACACCTTCTTGATTCATCCAAATGTCGGCTGCTTCTTGATCTGAAGTATGTACAGTTATATAGAGTTTATTTTTAGGTATTTTTAGCTCTTCCGTAAGAAACTTCCAAGCAAAGGAAATAGCTTCTTTTTTGAAATAATCTCCAAAAGAAAAATTACCAAGCATTTCAAAAAAAGTATGATGACGAGCTGTAAATCCAACATTTTCTAGGTCATTATGTTTTCCACCAGCTCTTACACATTTTTGTATCGTTGTCGCTTTGGGATTTTTCGCGTTAGCCTTACCAGTAAAATAATCTTTGAATTGATTCATTCCAGCATTTGCGAAAAGAAGTGTCGGGTCGTTTAATGGTACAAGTGACGACGATTCTATTTTGTCATGGCCATTATTAATAAAAAATTGAGTGAATTTTTCTCTAATCTCTTGAGCTTTCATAGTTCTCCATACGTAAATAACTTCAATATTTTTAGCATAAAGCGGTCAATAAAGTAATTTTGAATTTTGGGCTTTTAACAAATTCTATGGCAAAATTATTACATATTAATGTTTTTCTGTCTCGGAGTGTCATGAAGGTCACGGTTGTAATATTAACGCATCACAGATATGAGCTAATTAAGCTTTGTCTGGAGAGTGTTAAACAGCAAAAGAATACTTCATTTGAATACGAAATCTTTGGTCTTCTAAATGGACAAGATCCAAAAACGCATCAATTTTTGGAGCAATATGCCGTTGAAAACAATAACTTCAAATTTTTAGCGATTGATGAGTCTTTGCCTGTTGGAGAGGCCAGAAATAAGATTATCAACAATAGTAGTGGTGAATACATCTGTTTTATTGATGATGATGTTGAAATACCCCAAAATTATTTTGAAACAGCAGAGAGGATTATCAGTACAAATCCAAATATTGATGTATTTGGAGGACCAGATAGAAAGAAAAATGAAAGCAGTGAATTCCAAATAATTTTGGATGCAATTATGCAGAGTTTTTTCGCAATGGGGCCAACGTCGAAAAGGCACACCAAAATTAAAAAAGAGGAAAAAGGAACAGAGGTAAACTTGATTCTATGTAACCTTTGGATGCGAAGAGAATTATTTGAAAAAGGATATGAATTTCCTCATGGTTATATAAGGAACGAAGAAAATATTCTTCTAGGAAAACTTGAACAAGATAAGAAAGTAATGCTTTACACTCCAGATCTATTTGTTTTTCATTCAAGAAAGGAATCTTTAATAAAGCTTATTCGTGTAACTTTTTTATCTGGGCAATATAGGACATTTGGTTTTTTTGATTCAAGTAAGACATTTAGTTTATGGTTTCTAGTGCCTCAAGCTTTTCTTATAGTTTTAATAGCATCTTTATTTTTAAGCTCAGAAGTATTCTTACTTTTATTTAGCACTTACTTTATATTTATTTACACTTTAACACTTATTAAGTGTATCCAAGTGAAGACATTAAAATGTTTCTCTTGGGGAATCTTAATTTATCTTGTTTATAATTTTGTTTATCCGATAGGACAGTTCTCTGGATATATTAAAAGACTTTTGAGGAATAAAAGATGATTTATTTTGATTTTTATGGATTTACGGTCAAGTTAAGCTCTTCTTCAGAAGACCTTTTGAGATTGATAAAACTTAATTTCTCATATTTCCATGTTAAGGAACTTAAAGAGGTTCATTTAGAAATTGAAGCATTTTTAAAAAATGGTGCTGAGTTTTTACCTAAAGAGCTAGTTGCAAAAAAACAATCTGTTAACTCAATAACTTATGACCTTGGTGATTTAAGATATAACGATTACTACGGAGAAGCTCTTAGTATACTAGATTATAGAAATTCATCAGCCAAAATTTTTAGTTCAAATATAAATCGTCTTCATGAGATAACATATCTATTAATGATGTCTAGACAAGGAAAGTGGTGTGATAAAAAGGGAATTCACAAAATACACAGTATGGCCGTGGCCAATGAGAAAAAAAATCTACTAGTCATGCTTCCAATGAAAGGTGGAAAATCAACTCTGTTTACAAAGTTTTTGGCTGAAAGCAAGTTTCAACTTATTTCTGATGATTCACCATGCGTAAACTCCAAAGGCGAGATCCTAAATTTTCCAATTAGATTTGGAATAGAGAAAAAACCTATGTATGAAGAACTTTTAAGTTCTATAAATAAAGAGTCAATTTTTACTTTGCAAAGAAATCTATATGGAGAAAAGATTCTTGTTGATATGATGTTTTTTCATAATAGAATCGCAAAACCTAAGAAAGAGACTGTTCTTGTTCAAGGGTTTAGGCAAAATGGTGGTGGATTTAAGGTAAAAAAAGTAGCAAAAGTACAGATGCTTAAATATCTTCTTATAAATATGACTGTTGGTGTTGGATTGCCAATGGTTATTGAGTATTTCATTGAAAATAATATCAGGGACCATCTTGGTAATATTAATATTTTTTTAAAACGTCTTTATTCAACAACAAATCTTCTTTTCAAAAGTGACTGTTACTTTGCTTATATGGGGAATGATATTGATAAGAACTTTAATGAAATAAAAAAACTAATGAAATAATATTTTTTTAATCTTTTCTATCTCGTCCTTTGAAACATCATTATCTTTTAATTTTAATAAAAATTTAATAAATAAAAGATCTTTGTCCATTCTTTGTAGATTTTTCGCTTCTTCGTGGAGTTGTTGGTAATTACCTACTGCAAATAAAAAGTGAATAAGGTTCTTTTGATATTTTCTTACAAGATCTTTGTTATTCATCTTTGATGCAAGATAAATTTGATTTTTAATTATTGAATACTTATTCTTAGTTATAGGAATTATTTCTTCAGTTAGCACTAAAGCTTGTTTAAAATTGAGATCGCGTTTTTCACTCTCTATGAGATACTCATACAAAATTGCAGAGTCAGGTATATAAGATAGGTTTTTATAAAAATAGTCTTTTGTATTTCTTAAATTCAGAGATTGTTGAACGAGAGCAATAGTGGAAACAAAAAATAGAGTGGTGAAAATAATTTGACTATACCGTTTCGATGTAATTAAGTTTGAAATCATTAGAAGGGTAAAGCTTAAAGAAGTATAAAACCAATGTTCTGCCACAGGAGAAAATTCCATATACGGAACATAGAAAAAACCACTTATCGGTATGAAAAATAATATTGATGCCAGAAAAGAGAAACGGAACGTTTTTAAACAAACAGCAATTATCAACAATAGTATAAAGAATAATATAGAGATTGATACCAACATCTTACTATAGGTTAATTTATGTACGAGCCAATTGGGAACGAGTCCAAAAGTTGATCGAAGGTAAAAAATATAGTTTGTTATTGAATGGTTTATTTTTCCAATAATTACATCTGTAGAATCAATACTTTCAATATACGCTTTAACATATTCAGAATATTTATTTATTAAAGAGTAAGATTTTCTTTCGTGGATTATATTAATCACTCTCTGTGTCGAGTCAATACCTTCATTTGAAATGTTTTCATTCTTGTAAAAATCTTCAACTCGAATAGTGTTACCCGGAGTAGCAGTTATACCCTTAATATTCTGAACACCTACGTAAAAACTCAAGATAAAGAAAGGAATTAAGTAGAGTCGTGACGATTTTTTATTCCTCCATATATAAAGAAGGATAAATGGAAAAAAGATGGCTACAGATTTCGTATACAAAGAAAGAAAAAATGGAATAAAAGTGTATATTATAATTTTTGAATCAATCCTTTCTTTGAGAGCAAATCGAAGGGAGATAAATAAAAAAGTAGTACTTAATAATGTTTTTAATTGAAAAATCCAAAAAATACTTTCAAAGCACATTGGATGAAACAGAAAAATTAAAAAAAGTAGCTTAGGAGTTCTAACTCTAAATGATTGAGCAATTTTAAAAAAGAGCCAAGAATTAAAGAAATGTATTGAAAGATTAACGATTCTATAGAAAAAGTAGGAATCATCAAATGCGCGATATAAAAACCAGAAAATAGAATAAGTTAGAGGCCAAGCTTTATAGGAGTCAGATTTTAAGTTCCAATACACAAATGGATTCGATGCATCAGTAATGTGCCAGTTTTTGAATAAATACACAAAATCATCACCAAAGGGTATAGAGTTTAGGCTAAATGAATATACAACAAAATACCCGACCAAAAAGATTGGAAAAAAGTATTTGTCCTGTGCTAATTTTCTAATTAAAATATTGATATTACTCATTTATATATAATTTATAATACTCCATGATTAAAAGAAAGATAAAATCCATTCTATGCATAATTATAATAATCTTGGGTAGTCTATTGATCTATAAAAATGTTGAACTCAAAAAAACAGAGAATAATGGTGTAAATGATTTAAGTTATGGAATCACAGTAAAAGAAATGGTTAATAATAGTCTTAACAGTTCATGTTTCGAGACGATAAAAAGTATTATAGATAAAAAAGAAATCATAATTGCCAATAAAAAGTTAAGTTTGAGCTTTAAAACTGTAAATCTAACAAGTGACTTAAATATTTTAATATTCCAATTAAAGAATGAAGGGATCTCTCTTTCTGGTTTTTCATTTATATCTGCATCTGAGAAAAAATGTTATGCGAGAATTTATTAATGAAGATCTTATTAGTTGATCTATTCTTAATTTTAAAAAAATATAAATTCTTTAAAAAATTCTTAATTAAAGTATATTCAAGAGGAAATAGAAAACTCTTGAGTCAGTTGAAGTTACTTCATAGTGTAAAGTCCGTTTATCTTGTTTCAGATGTTGATAGTAAAAACTTTGAATATGCTATTAGTGACCTTGATTACTGTATCATTCTCAAAGACAACTCTGATCTTTTAAAAATTGAAACAATCTTCAAAAAACTTAGTGGGATTTATCCTTTCATAAAAGATTATGATGCATATGTTGAAAAGGATTTTAATTTCCAACTTGTTTATAGAGGGGGAAAATTTTCGAGTTTTAGCTCATGGAAACGTGTGCTTGGTGATGACTTTATTGGAGGAAGCTATTTTTACCATCCATTTAAACTTTATTTAGATCAAATAAATGAAGTTTATTCCTTAATAATTTGGTTGTTTGAAAACCGTAAGTTGAATAGAAGTTTATATCGTAAAGCTGTGCTCAAAAGAACTTTAAAAAAAATAGTGTATTGTTTTCATTGGATGAGAGAACCTGAAGCATTCAGTAGGCCAAGTACTACAGAATTCTCTGATTTAGAATTAAGGTTAATCACATCTGTTTACGACAGTCGATTCGACAGCTTATGGATTGAATACCTTAATACATTGGATTTCATTCCCGTATACCTATCTTGTTTAACGGAAGAATTTTTCTGGCCAGAAAAAAATTATAAAACAAAAATTACAAATAAAGGAAAGAGGTTTGAAGTCGGTAAGTATGACTTTACGACTTATACCGATACAAACGCTATATTGATAACAGAAGAGCTTTTTGATTCGTTTTTTCGATTTGGTTGTATTGATGTTGATACTAATTTTATTGTATCAAGAAATTTAAAGAATAGTATCTTTGGATTACTGATGGAAGTAAAAGGTGTTTCTAGAATCCTTGATGGAGAAAACTCATCTGAATATAAATTAGATAGAGAGAATTTAAGTGAAAGATGCCTAACATATCTTGGCTGGGTTAAAACATCATATGAAAAACCGTATCCATTTTTTAATAAAAATGTATTTATCTCAGTGAACTGGGGATATGACCCTAAACGACAGAAGGCATTCTTAAAATCGAGTAAAGAAAATGTATCTCAAAAAGGAGAATATCACAGATTACATCTGGACTTAGGCGATAATATTAAATCTTTAGAATTTATGAAAATGTTTAAGATTAATTATGTGAGTATTGATATGCAGCCACATCATACTGGCTTATGGCATAAAGAAGCTCTGTATAATTGGGGAGTAGACTTTTGTTTTGGATCTTCAAAATATATATTTTCAGATGCTGAAGTATACTCTGAAGATGATGCTTGGCTCAAAAAAATCTACGAAAAATTAGATGAAAATGATTTTGTTCATGGATTTAGAAGTGTCAAAGACACTGTTGATAAAAGCTATAATGATTTTTCGTGGACATATAAATATTTAAAAGGTGTCAAAAGCTATTCATCGCCAGGATTAGTTTGGGGGTGTACAGCAAGGCTATTAAAAAGGATTAATGGGATAAATGATATCTATCCAGATGGAAGTAATGATGGAGCCTTTTTGGAAGAATTGACAGGTTCAGAAATGGGTTCAGTTAAAAAGTTTGACTGGTATAATGATAATCTACGAAATTTTAATGAAAAAACTGAAATATCATATGTTGATGTTGATGTTATTCACGTAAATCATGGAGAGAGTAGAGATTATGTGAATCGAGGGATGATGCTCGATCTTGCAGCAGATAAACTCAGTGAAATTTATGTAAAAGATGAACTTGGAATATATAAGTATAGAGATTATTACAGCAAAAAAAATGAATTGATTCAGCTTAAAAATGATTTTATAAATTTTGAACCGGAAGCATTTCTTGGGAAGGTTGACTATCTTATAGAGCAGAACTTAATTAAAATCCCTAAAAACTTTTCTTTAAAAATTGGTGAATATGAGAATTCTTTTTATTCCGTAAAAAATGGTTTAGCTGTTGTTTATGAAACAAAAGATGGTTACTGCTTATCTATGTCACGAAACACAACAGAAGATACAACAGTTAAGATACGCATTTATGAGGGAGATATATATCAAACAGAGCATGTATATCTTAGATATGAAATAATAAGTAAAAATGACTATGTTAAGACAAGCGTTGAATACGATTGGTGGACTCAATTTGGAGCAAACGATATTAATGAAATGGTTTTTAAAAATAGAGAAAAAAAGATGTGTGAACATATTGTATTTGGATATAAGTATAAGGAAAATATTCATTTCTGCTTAAATATTAGTAAGGTTTCACCTTCTGAAAAAATTTATATTAAAAAAATAGCGGAAGACAGAATAAGTAGCTTTCACTCTTGGACTTTTGAAAAAGAATTGTCTTTTGAATACAAAAACATAAAATTTGAAAAAAATGCAATCGTATTACCGGTTGATTTTGCATCGTTACCTATTGGATGGGGATGTTTTGAGTTGAGTTTCGATGGTATTATTGATCAAAAGATTAGAACGACCCTTGTGTCTGGAAACCTTGGTAAATCAGTCGCACCAACTAGAGTCTTCGATAATTGTAATGAAAAATATCAAAAGGTTCTTTTCTATAAAACTCAATTCTTAATTGATCCTCAAATTTGGATTAAATTTTTAGATTCCAAAAAGGTTTCATCTGGATTTAATTCATTAAAAGTTAAAATATTTAAAAGAACTAATTTAAATTCCAATCAATAGCTTTGATATTATTTTTCTTTAAATAGGAGTTTGTCTTTGAAAAGTGCTTATTCCCCTGAAAATTTTTTACAGAAAAGGGGGAGGGGTGAGCTGACTCAAGAACAAGATGCTTCTTTCGATCAATAGATTCACCTTTCTTTTTCGCATCATTTCCCCAAAGTATAAAAACTAGGCTTTGATGGTTTTCATTTAACTCCTTAATTATTTCAGAGCTAAATTCTTCCCATCCCTTTTTTCTGTGAGAAGCAGGTTTACCTTTTTCAACTGTAAAGACTGAATTGAGTAATAACACTCCTTGCTTAGCCCACTTTTCGAGATGGCCATGTTCAACAGGTTTAATATTTAGATCGGCTAGTAATTCCTTGTAAATATTTTTTAAGGACGGTGGAACTTTATTTCCAGGTTTTACCGAAAAAGATAATCCATGAGCTTGTCCTGGCCCGTGATAAGGATCTTGTCCAATAATTACAACTTTTATGTCGTTAAAATCGCAAAGTTTAAATGCACTAAGTATTTCTTTTTTCGGCGGAAATACTTCCTCTGTTTTATATCTTTCATCTAAGAAATCGATAAGCTCTTTAAAATAGCTCTTTTTTGTTTCTCTCAGAATAATTTTTTTCCAATCTTTTTTGATTCCACGTAACATTTTTAATCCTGATAGATAGTTTCTATTGTATAAAAATCAAAACCTCTTGAAAGAAGATAGGTAAAAATTTTGTTTTTCTTTTTTTCAGCTTCGATTGATTTGAATTGAATATTTTTCTTTTTTATAATTATTTCAATTACCTTTGAGCTACTTAACTGGAGTTCATCTCGAATATTATCAATTTCTTCATCATTAACTTCTAGGTTTTCAAAATCAAGCTTTTGATGGATGTATTTATTTCCATAATATCTCTGTATAAAACTTGAAATTTTATCTTCTTTGTATCTTTGATTATTTAGGTAGTTTTTATCTCGTAGAGTTTTTAGAGCGAGAAGTATTTCATCTTCATGAAATCCTTTGTCGTGGAGTTTTTTCTGTAGTGTTAAACTAGAGTAGTCTTTTTTGCTTAGTAGTCTAACTGAATGTTCTAGAGCTGTTTTTGTCATTTTTATACAAAAAAGGGGAGATAACATTTCTCCCCTTTCAGTTTACTTAATTTTTATTGCAATTTTTTTGATTTTTTTGTTTTCTTTGGAGCTTCAGTCATTGTTTCTTCTTCAGAAAGTTCCCCTGTTTCCATGTTTACAGCATTCATTGCATCTGGATCAGTTGCAAGACCATACTTTGCAAGAACTTTTGTTTTGATCTCATCCATTATTTCTGGATTGTCAGATAGGTATCTCTTAGAGTTCTCACGACCTTGACCAATTTTTGCATTATTGTATGAATACCAAGCACCAGCTTTTTCAACGACTTTCTCTTTTACTGCAAGATCAAGAACGTCACCTTCTTTTGAAATACCTGAACCGTACATAATATCAAATTCAATTTCTCTAAATGGAGGTGCTACTTTGTTTTTTACAACTTTGATTCTTGTTCTATTTCCAATAACATTTTCAGAGTCTTTAATTGCTCCAATTCTTCTAATATCCATTCTTACTGAAGAATAAAATTTTAGAGCGTTACCACCAGTTGTTGTTTCAGGATTACCGAACATAACACCGATTTTCATTCTTAATTGATTAATAAATATTACCGTACAGTTTGATCTAGAGATTGAACCTGTTAGCTTTCTTAATGCTTGAGACATTAGTCTTGCCTGAAGACCCATATGTGAATCTCCCATATTTCCTTCTAGCTCAGCTCTTGGAGTAAGTGCCGCAACAGAATCAACAATTAGAAGATTAACAGCGCCACTTCTTACAAGCATATCTGCAATCTCTAATGCTTGTTCACCACTATCTGGTTGTGAAATAAGTGTATTTGGAATATCAACACCAAGATTTGCTGCATAACCTGTATCAAGTGCATGTTCAGCATCTACAAATGCTACCGTTCCGCCCTCTTTTTGACATTCAGCTGCAATGTGAAGTGTTAGAGTTGTTTTACCTGAAGCTTCTGGCCCGTAGATTTCAACGATTCTACCTTGAGGAATTCCACCTACACCAAGTGCTAGGTCAATCCCAAGAGCTCCAGTTGAAATTGCTGGAATTTTCTCTGTTGGTTTTCCATCCAACTTCATGATTGCACCTTTTCCAAATTGCTTTTCGATCGTCGAAAGAGCAAGATCTAGTGCTTTTTTCTTGTTTGCTTCGCTTGTAGTGTTAAGTGCCATTTTTCCCCCTGAATTAATTGTGTATAAAATAAAGTTAACATTGAACTTTGAAATAGCCAAGCAATTTACGGAAAAAATACGGATTAAGTAAATACCTAATTTAATTGATCAATTAAATTATCAAAGGAAATTTTTTACTAT
Organism: uncultured Oligoflexia bacterium; assembly: GCA_937120495.1. GTDB lineage: Bacteria > Bdellovibrionota > Bacteriovoracia > Bacteriovoracales > Bacteriovoracaceae > CAKZJW01. The sequence goes on along the minus strand of CAKZJW010000003.1, from coordinate 6,726 downwards.
CAAGATTGCTAAACCTGCATAAACTCCACTGATGACATCATCTAGAATGGTTCCGCTGCCATGCGAAACCTTTTTGTCAAAGTATGTTGCTGGCCAAAATTTAATTATGTCAAAAAATCTAAAAATTCCAAAAACAAGTATAAGATCTAGTGATTGAGTGCTTGGAAAAACAAAAATCCAAGTAACTAACATACCAATAACTTCATCTATAACAATCCAACCTGGATCATGAACTTTTCTTTTTTGTTGAATATATTCAGCTACAAAGCAAGAAGCAATCGTCAGCACAAAAGTTAATATGATTAGGCTTAACCTGCTAATATCAAGCCAGGATAAGAGTAATATTAATGGAATTGTTGCGAGGCTTCCAACTGTCCCAGGGGCTTTAGGTGAATAGCCAGTACCAAAGAAGGATAAGAAGGTAAGAGCAAGAGTGTCTATAAGAGTATTCTTTTGTTTTTTCATTAGAGATAGGATAACTTTGGCTCGTTGAATTGCAAATTTAAATATTGGAAATAAACTTGAATAAAACTTATAAATTCAATTGGGAGACTTTTGATATTATCATCGGTGGTAAGTCTTCAATTGATGCAAAAAATTACCTATCGTCATTTACTCAAAAGTCGGATGCTGAAAAATTTTTAGAAGGCTATGGCTTTGATATTAATGACCCTGTTCAGGCTGCTGAACTATTTGGTAACTTCCAAGAGGCAATTCAATTTATAAAGAGATACTTCTTAAAAGAAGGCAACGAAGAAGGTTTGGATGTAAAAATCCCAACTGTTTTTTATTCCGTAACAGATATCTCTGATCTCTTTTTGATTGCTACGAAAAAATCAGATATTCTTGAAGATAAAGAATCTTCAATCTGGGCCGGAATTATTCTTAAAGTAATGCACACGATTCTACATACTGATAAAGATCTTCGTTATAGATACTTTACTACAATACAAACGCAAATCTTTGATCGCTTTTACAGATTTATCCATAGAGATTCTGAAGAACTATATATTGAATCTGATGATAAGAGTTTAAGAATTCCTCTTTTAGAATTCGAAACTAAATCAAAAAAATCTAGAGAGAGTATAATTATTAAACTTCTGCATAAAAAAGAAAATGTAGCAGAAGAGTTATTTGATAGAATAGGAATACGACTTGTTACAAAAAACAAAGTTGATGTTTTAAGAGTCATTGATTTTCTTGTTCAGAATTATTTAATAATCGCAAATAATATTAAACCAAGTCGTTCTCAAAATTCACTCTTTGATCTAGACATTTTAAAGACAGAACATAAAAAATTCCTAGAAAGTGCGGACCCTGATATTTCACAAGAAGATCTCGCTGAAAAATTAGAAGAAATTGCTTTAAAGAGTGTCATTGAAAAAAATAAATCTGAAAGTAATGAGCATTCATCTGAAGAATACAAAGCAATTCATTTCACTTGCAGGCAGTTGATTAAATATAGATCTCCAGTAATAAAACAGTTTAGTGATATTAAAGATCTTGCTAAACAAGAATCGAGTGATCTTTCTAAAAAGATATTATCTCTTGATTTAAGCTCAATAGCCCAAGATGTAAGATTCTTTTACCCATATGAAGTTCAAATTACGGATATGGAAAGTCATGAGAGCAACACAGACGGAGAAGCCTCTCATCAAGAATATAAAAAATCACAGTTAATATCTGCCATGAAAAGGCTGTTTAAGCCTCTGATAGATCTAAAAGAAATTAAAGTTGATTAAGCTCTAAGGAATATATCTATTCTTTCATTTATAAAAAATGGAAAATCTACCTGCGGAACATGACTACCGTTTCTAGAGACATATAATTGCGAATGTTCAAGAGTATCGGCAAGCATTCTTTGTAAATAATTTGGAATAACCTTATCTTTATCACCACCAATAATTAGAACAGGAATTTTTATCATGTCTAAGTTTGCAAGGATGTGGTGTTTTTGCATTTGATCTAAAAGTTGAAAAAAAATCTCCGGTCCCAACTTACCAACTTTATTTAAATAGATTTCAATGAATTCGTTTGAAACTTCTTTGAAGTTAAATCCACCAAGATGAATAATTTTTCTTACGATAGGGTTCCATCCGCTATACTTCCAAAAAGTTTCAAAAGCTTTTGGATAAAGTTTTAACAGGTTTTTAAGCAGAGGTTGAACTTGATCAACGACATTTGAATCAAACATTATATTATAAACAGGCATTGCTGTTCCTGATATTAAAATTAATTTCTTAGCAAAGTCTGGATACATTTTTGCAAACTCTAAACAAATATTAACACCCATACTGTGCCCAATCATAACTGGAGACTGAATATTAAGATGGGTTAGGAGCCCATAAATATCTCTCGAGATATTTTCAAAGGTTATAGATTTAACATTATCTTTTCCGCTTGATTGGTAATGTCCGCGATAATCATGAATTAGAATCTTATAGCCGAGCTGATCGAAAAAATCTAATTGCTTTGACCAATGATGGTTACTGCACACTAAGCCATAGTTGAATACGATAACATTATCATAAAGCTCCTGTTCAGAAACCTCAAAGTTAGTTGAATAAAATATTTGTTCACCATCAAATGTTTTAAAATAATTAGTAAAACTTTTCATAGTGATATGTGTTGCATGGCTTTCATTATTTGAACTAAATCCTTGTCTGTTTCTAATATGGCCTCAGTTTTTGTGTTTAACATATCCTTATACTTCAGATTTTCCTGAAATAAAAAGGCATCAATAGTTAAAAGAGAATTATCTCCAATCTTGATGGTGTCACCGACTTTTAAAAACTTATGACCAGTTGTGCGTTTAGAATTAACGAGAATAAAGTCAGTACTTTTACCAAGGTGACAAAGTAATTTTGACTTCTCAACAATTTCAATGAATATATGGTTACTCTGAATACCTGTATCTTCTAAACATACATCACAACCTTTATCTATACCGATATAAATCAGGTTTTTATGGATAGAGTATTGTCCTATATAGTTTTTATCAAAAGTATCTTTGACGCTGATTTGAATCATAGTCTATTTTAACCTTTTAAAAGGAAGTTATATAGTGGTCGAAATTTTCTTATCTTTTATTAATTCTTCTATTAGCGGATTGAATAGCTCAGGTTTGTTTTCTTTTACTCTGGTAACATCAGCTTGAGATTTTTGAAAAAGATCAAAGTTTTCAAAAATACTTGCAACTTTAAAGCTTGAAAGGTTTCCAGATTGATCTGTTCCAAATAAATCACCTTCACCTCTATTTTTAAGATCAGCCTCAGCAATCTCAAAGCCATCATTGCTTTTCTCTATTACTTTTAATCGATTTAGCGCTTCAAATGATAATTTATTATCTGGAATTAAAAAGCAAAAACCAGGTTTTTCTCCTCTTCCAACACGTCCTCTTAGTTGATGAAGAGAGCTAAGTCCAAATCTTTCAGGATTATAAATACTCATAACTGTTGAGTTTAAAACATTTATACCTACCTCGATAACTGATGTTGAAATAAGAATGTCGATATTACCTTTTTCAAACTCTTGCATTACACTGTGTTTATCCTGCGGTTTTAACTGTCCGTGAAGTGAGGAAACAGCAAGATTGGGAAAGTATTGTTTATATTTTAAAGATAGTTCCTCAACATTTTTAATGTCTAGTGTCTCCGATTCTGTAATAGCAGGAACCACAATATAAACTTGTTCGCCTAACTTTACTCGTGTCATTATAAAAGATAGATATTTTTCGTAATTATCTTGCCTTACTATTCGAGTTTTTGTTCCTTTTCTTCCAGGAGGAATTGTTTTGATAGTTGAAATATCTAAATCACCGTATTGTGCAAGTTGCAGTGTTCGCGGTATTGGAGTCGCACTCATTAAAAGAGTGTGAGTTGCATTTCCTTTAGACATAAGTTTAAGTCTTTGTTCAACTCCAAACTTATGTTGTTCATCAATGATTGCAAGTTTTAAATTTTTGAATATGACGCTTGATTGAAATAATGAGTGAGTACCAATAATAATATCAATCTCTCCGTTTTCTAATTGAGAAAGTGTCTCTTTTTTTTCTTTCGACTTCATACTCCCAAGAAGGTAATGAACCTTGTACTTATTTGAAAATAATTCTTTAAATGAATTATAATGTTGAGTCGCAAGTGCCTCAGTTGGACACATTAAGGCAACCTGAGCGTTATTTTCTAAGATGATTAATGCGGCAACTTGTGAAATCGTTGTTTTCCCACACCCAACGTCCCCTTGAACGATTCTCATCATTGGATGACCAGAATTAAAATCATCAAGTAGGTGATCAATAACTGTATTTTGATCATCTGTGAGCTTATAGGGGAAAGAGCGGATAAAATTTTTAAGTGATTTCTTTGTTATTTTAAATTTCTGCGCTTCTACATTTTTTATGGCCATTTTTCTGGCCGTAACTTTAAGTTGGTCTCTAATAAACTCAAAGTAGATAAGGTGTTCCTTAGCCTTAGCCTGTAGTTTTTTACTGTAATCACCAAAGCCATGCATTGTTTGAAGAATTTCATTTAAGTTCTGTGTTTTTAATTCACAAGCTAAATCCTCTGAAAAATAATACAAAGGTGTTTCCCAAATATACTTAGGGACTTTTTCAATTATCTTTTTTAAGTTATTACCGGTGACTCCATTTATTGTCGGATATTCTTTAAGTAGATCTTCTTCGCTTTTTGGATTGAGTGTTGGATTTATTATTTGTGGGGCCGAATTATACTCTGTGACAGAGCCTAGAAATTCAAATTCATCAATTTGTTCGAGTTGTTTTTTTATATTAGGGTAGGCGTTGAACCACTTTAGATTCAGATATCCGTTACTGAAAGTATCCTTAACAGAAGCAGTTATATTATAAAGCTGAACTTTATTTTTACCTCGTTTACCAAAAGAAGGCTTTAGATCAATATTGATAACAGTTGCTCTTCCTTTGAAGTATTCAGAAATTTTAATCTTTGAAAATTCTTGAAGCTTTGGCAAAACATTGATTCTTAAAGGAAGAATCCAAACGAGATCTTTGATTGAACAAATATTTGCATCCATTAGCTTTTGAATGCTTTTTGTTGGTTTTTTAGGGTTTGTGCTTAGGTGTTGAAGCCCAGAGTTCCAAGATAAATTATTTGTACTCGACGCTTTCGACTTCATATTCAATATTACCCTTTGGGGCTTTTACTATTACTTCATCACCTTCTTCTTTTCCGATAAGTGACTTTCCAAGAGGGCTACTATAAGAAATTTTTTCATTCGAAGTCATCGCTTCATTTTCACCAACGATTTGAAAAGTAACGGATTCATCATTTTCTACATGTAGGACTGTAACAGTCGCACCAAAAACAATTTTTTCCGTAGTTGCCTGTGTTGGATCTACCACTTGGGCACTTGCAAGCATTCCTTGAAGTTCAGCAATTCTTCCCTCAATATGGCCTTGCTTTTCTTTGGCGGCATGATACTCAGCATTTTCTTTTAAGTCTCCATGTGCACGTGCTTCAGCGATGGCAACTTTAATTTCCTCACGGTCATTCTTTACGAGTGCATCGAGTTCAGTATCAATTAAATTTTTTCCATATACAGTCATTGGTGTAGACATATTTTTACCTCTTATTTTTTAAATAATGCATCTGCTGCACTTAATGCCTCTGTTTTGTGATCAGTATAGGAATTTCCCCCACCTGAAACTTTAAAAAAATCACAAAAATTAGCTTTTTCTTTATCTGTTATTCTATCAGCAGTAGGCTCTCTGCATTCATTATATGAAGAAGTATCATAAAATTGGCACATCATACAGCACCTGATACTTGCATTGCATTTTGTGCAATTTTCATATCTATTTGCATCTTTTCCAGCTTCCAAAATTAAAGCTTCATTACATTTAAAGCATTTAACACTCATTCAGAATTCCCTTGAGACACCTAAACCAAAGCCCAGCTTACCATCTTCTTGGTTGGGAGAGAAGTAAATCCTAGGTAGATTTCTCTTATTGTATTGATCAACGGCATTTTTGAGAAGATTTTCATTGTTATACTGGATAGTTTTTGAAGTTAAGTAGCTAATAGCAACAAGGATTCCCCCTCCAAAAATCAGAGTATTTTTGTTCTGTGAGTTACTGGCCTTACTTGTTTGCGTAAGTCCAGTGAGAATCATTAAACTACCTACGGTGCTTGTTGCAGCACCCCAGATTGTGGGTTTATTTTTCTCTTGGTACTCATCTAGGAGTTCTTTTGATTGAGCATCTTTCTCAAGATAATATCTTAGACCTTCACCTTTTTTATTTGAACCGGCATCTACTAAAACCTCTTGGTAGTTAATGATAGCAACTCTACTGCAGGTCTCAGCCGCAAAAGTGGTGAGTGCAATTAAATTTAATATAAATATGAAACCAATTTTTAACATAGACTTTATTTTATTCCGAAATCGCGTGATATGCAATTTTTGCACTTAGTTGTTTTATATTGCTTGTCTTGTAAAATTAATACATTAGGTAATATATATGGATATTGTAAAAACAGGAATTGGAATCACAAAGACGATCAAAAATGTCTCTAGGTTTAGAGAGATTATCAACGTCTTGTGGAGAAATGGATTTGATGAATTTATCATCAAGACGAATCTGCACGGCTTTATTCCTGGCTTTGTCCTTCCTAAAAAACGAATACAAAGTGCTCTTGATGCAGCTGAGAAAAATGCTGATTTTTGGTCAACAGTTGGATTTCGTTTTAGAAA
>CAKZJW010000002.1 GCA_937120495.1 uncultured Oligoflexia bacterium | reverse complement strand
TCATAATAGTTAAAATTCCAACTTGTGAGCTATTTTCCATAATTCTTCGAACTAAGTAGGCCATACCAACAAGTAGATTCCCTACTGGTATATAATTTCTCGTTGGCCAATTCATAAGAGATAAACCATATGAGAGCGCTTCATATGTCATATGGAGGCATTGATGTTCAATCATAGGAGCTTCAGGGTATTTCTCTTGCCTAAGAGCTTCTGAGAAACAGTGGTCCTGTATATTATGTGAAGCAATTGCGAGTTGAATATGCTCAGAGTTCTCTAAACATAGACTTACAATTTGTCTAAAATGAATATCAGTTTCCTCTTTGTTTAGAAATTGAGGTGCTTCAAAATTAAAAGCTCGGGCCTCAACTGTTTCAACATCCCAATAAGCACCTTTTACAAGGCGAATTGGCATTCTAAGGTTTCTTTTCTTAGCCACTTCAAGAACGTCTAAGAAGTGCTTATGCCCATCTCTTAGATAGGCCTGAATAACAATCCCAGTATCTGCATATTGATTAAGCTCATCATTACCCAGTAGTACTTTTTCATAAATTTTTAAAACTATATCCCTATAGTGATAGTGTTCAGCGTCTATATTGATGAATACTTCATTTTGTTTTGCTGTAAGAAGGATATTCTTAAGCCTTGGAGCAATGCTATTATAAGTGGACTCAAAACTATAAGGTTTAAAGTCAAGAGTAAGAGCAGAAACCTTAATTGAAACATGGGCCATATTTATGCCAGCAGCATTTCTTTTCCCCGCAGGAATATGTTGTTTTAAGCCCTTTATGATCTCAATAACTTTTTGTTCATAAATATCAGCTTCTTTTTTTGAAACAACAAGCTCTCCAAGTTGATCAAGAGTAGCATCTCTTCCCGAGGAGATTAACTCGCTCAAAGACTTCTGGGCCTTATCAATACTTTCTCCAGCGATAAACCTTTTTGCCATTAGGGAAACACTGAACCTTATAGACTTTGCAAGTATATTTGCTGGGATGAAACTAGTAATATTAAAGAGAAGTTTTATAAGAACTAAATATCCTTTAGGAAGCCCCCTATCTTGTCCCTTTAATCTTTTGGCCTTTGCTTTTTTAGAGTCTGTATTGAGTCGACGAAGAGCTTCAAGAAAAATTCTTTTAACTTCATTACCATCTTTTTCATGATCCAAAGAAGGTAGGATTGCTAAAAATTTTAAAAGATGAATCCTTATTAATTTATAACTGGCCGTTAAATCCAGCCCCACATCAGTTATTTTTTCAAAGACTGATTGATCGTATTCACCTATTTTCTCAACAAGAAACTTCGATAACTCCTGCGATGTCTGGAGAACTTTCTCATACTCAGGAGTATTAAAGTCTACAAGATCATATTTATGGGTAATTTGAGAGATAATGGCAGGTGCGTTCTCAACAGGGATAGTCGCAATTCTATTAGCATGAGATTTGATTGCACTTATCTCATCTTCAATCTTTAAATGTTCACACCACCTAATCATGGCCAATTCATAAGAGAGCTGCTTGGTTGCAATGAGAACAAGTTTTTCTTTTGGAAAAATGGCACAGGTAAACTGAATACTCGAAGCTTCAATGCTAAAACGAAATGGAAGATTATAGTTTTTATCTACGACGAAATTAATCCTATCTAAAACTTCACCATGAAATGAGTCGTTTATTGAACTATTAATTAATTGATCTTTAAAAAGAGCATAATAGCTAATCGACCATTCATCACTATTAACCTTTAATAAATATGTATCTATCTGATACAAGTGAGCACTACTCATCGACAATATCCTTGAATTTAAAGTTAAAATTTATCCTATGAAACAGGGGGTGAAAAGCGTAAAATTGACTGTTTAACACGGTAAAGATAAAATCTATTTATGCATAAGAAATCACTCTTTTTAATACTAACTCTTTATATTGGTACAAGCCTGACTTGTGCATATAGTCTAACCAAAAAAGAACAGCTCTACTCACTAGCTGACCTAAAAGTATTAAATGCCAATAATGATTTTTATGAGTTTTTTGCCCACGCCAAAGACTTAAGGCCCGCAAAAAGAAATGATGTATGGAATTCAGCAGTTTTGGATACGGCCTCAAAGTTTTTAGCTGCAAACTTTTTTAGTGAAGAGATCTCCATTAAGGATTATAAACTTCTCACTAAAATTGCTAGCTGGAATACGCTTAAAAACGATGAATTTTTTATTGAGAAATTTGATTTGGCGGTTTCTAGGTACTTTACTCAATGCTTTCAATCAAACTCAAAAGGATGCCTCTCACAGCTAAAGACTCTTTTAAAAAAGCATAAGATGTCCAGAAAGCTTGGGATAAAATTAGCGGAAGCCCTGTTTAAAAATAATGTTGAAGGTGAAATTCTTTTTAACTTGATACTGCCTATGAGTTCAAACACTATGGGAGAGTTTTATTGTTCAAAGCACCCCACTTCACAAATTATCATAGATAAGCTCTATTCTGATAAGACGGCAATTCGCAAAATTCACAAAGATTGCTTAAAGTCACTTTTGCCCACTTTAAAAGAAAAGCTCACAAAGCAGCAGAGCCCCTACACTCGCTATCAAACATACAATATATTAAATTCAAA
>CAKZJW010000001.1 GCA_937120495.1 uncultured Oligoflexia bacterium | reverse complement strand
TAGTTTAAATCCTTCCATGATTTATCCTTGTCGCTGTTAGTTGTTGTTATAATCAGCTTATCGACTGGCAAAAATAATTTTATAATTTTTTAACAACACGTTTAAAGACCCTCTTATAATCGGCATTAATTACCCTTTATTTTGGAGTCAAATCAGCACTGATCTACCAGTTGTTAACAACTTATAAATCTCACTAGTGTCACGATGACTTCTGTATTTAGTTAATTAAAAGAATGATCGGTTTATCAGTAAAGTTAAGATTGTGTTAAAAACATTAGCTTAGTACTTGATGTTAGAGCTCTAAAAACAGAATTTTTCATAAGGTGAAAGTCAGAAGGTTTTTATGCTATAATACCTTTATGAGTAAAAAGAAAGGCACTGAATTAGCAGTTAATTTCAATCAAGAATTAGCTCGAAAGTTTGAAGAAGCTTCTAAAAGAAAAATTGATATATCAGATTTTATGACTGATTTTATTGGTCAGTTTATATCTGCTCAAACTCAAAAAGCGTATCTGAATGATTTAAAATCTTTTTTCAATTTTATGAAATCAGGAAATGTTTTTATTACCCATCCAAATCAAATTCAAGGACACCATTTTCAATTCTACAGAGATCAGTTGATTGCACAAGAATACAGTAGTGCAACTATCAATAGAAAACTTGTGGCCATTAGATCATTTATCAAGTGGGCCATGGCTTCTAAACTGATAGATTACAACCCACTAGACGTTGTTAAGCTTCCAAAAGTTCAAACAGAAACGCCAACAGTTGCTTTTGATGATGAAGAAGTTGTAAGAATGATCAACTCAACAGATTTATCTACCAAAAAAGGGAATATGAATCGCGTTGCAATGATCTTATTATTTGCCCTTGGTTTAAGGCGGAGTGAGCTTGTAAACATAAGGGTCAAAGATATCTATAAAGAACGTGGGCATAATGTATTGAAGATTAAAGGTAAGGGGGATAAAGAAAGACACCTACCACTTAGTGAATCAATTATAGATGAAATTCATAATTATATTAGTGCTCTTAGAAAATTTAATATTGAACTAGAGCTAGAAGATTTTCTACTACAAAGTACGAAAAAAGGTAAAAATACAAAGCCCATGGATGGCTCAACTGTATATAGAATTATAGAAAAATATGCTAAGATCAATGGAATTACCAAAAAAGTCAGTCCGCACTCATGTAGAGCAACTGCAATATCTCACCTTCTAGACACTCAAAAAACACCTATTAGGGATGTGGCGATATTTGCTGGACACAGCAAGATCACAACAACAGAAAGATATGATAAACGTCGAGAGAACCTCGATAACTCAGCAGCCTATGCTGTGAACTATGAAGATAAAAAGAAAGCTTAAGCAGCCTTAAGAGTCGCTTTATATTCACTGATAAATTCTGAATATTTTTTTGCATGATCATTATCTTGCATGTCTTTATAGCGACAATATAAATAAAATTTACCCGTATCAGTTGAATCGTACTTTAATGTTTTGATTAGGCTTGTAGAGTTAACTCTAAAGCTTTCTGTCAGGCTATTTGAAAAAAATAAATCTTCCTTTGAAGCATCAAATTTACTTTCACTATTGAAGTACTCTCCAATATGTTTTGTCGTCATCTGAACCTTAAAGTATTGCTCATCATCAATAACTTCTAATAGTCTATAGTTATCACTTGAAAAAAGTATTCCATTCTCAGTAAGTTGTTCTACATTCACTCGAAGTGACTCCTCATGAAACTGACCAAAGCTTAAAAGAGCGGAACCCTTCGTCTTTAAGCGAAAAGATCTTTGAGCAAGGTTGTTTTGAAGTATATTTTTATAAAGAAATGCCTCTAAAGTCTTTTCATGTATACACTCAACTAGACTTAAATGCTTAAAAGGGCCTGCAGGAGATACAAATGAAATCTCTTGAGAATTAAAAAGCTGATCTTCATAATCTCCATTTTTAAAATGCATACAAAGTGTATGATAAAGATCAAATGCAGAAAGTTTTAAAATTGAATCATCAAGATTTAACCATAAAGGAACATTTTTCAATTTTTCTAATTCAGCATTTAAAGAGTTAAGTTGATGTGAATATTTACCTGATTTCATTTCTGACTTTAATTGTTTTGTTAAAGCGGGATAGTCTGACCAATGTAATTCCAATGGGAATCTTTCATTAATTTTTATAGTTTTATTTAGGTCAAAGTTTTCAAAAAATTCAGTTAAATGTTCCATCATTTTCCTTTTAAAAGCGATGACTACTTAACGGAAATTTTTTCCGGGACTTAAATAAAAAATAGAAATATTTTGATTAACCTACGGACCGAATTACTCTGATAAAATCACCTGTATCTTTTCTAAAAGATGCGAATGAAAAATAAGAAAAAACAACAGCTATTAGGTATGGGATTGCAAAAGAAATCAAAACCTTCAATCCATCTATATGAACAGGTATATTTCTCTCTACAAATAAATCGGGCATAAAATTGAGGTTATTTTGCTGTAATAAATATAGAAATAATAAGCCAAAGCAAAGACCCATCATGCAAAATATAAAACTAACTATATGAGTAAATACATAGGACATTTTATATATCGATTTTTGAGATTTCCCTAGCACCCAGTAACTGATTAGATCAGTTTTAATCTTGTCAAAAAAGATCATAAATCCACTTGTAATACAGATTGCGACCAAAAATGACATCCCAATAAAAAGAAATAACATAACGTTCGTCTCTAGGTTTAAAGCCCAAACAAGTGATTTATTTTTGTCTTCCCATGTATAGAAACTAATATCAAAAAAGCCATGGGCAATTTTTTTAACTTTTTCAAGATCAGCTTTATTATAAAAAACAATTCTGTTTAAAAGTCTTTCTTTAATAAGATTTTGTACAAGTGTAAGTCTAGTCCATGCATGAACACTATCCACCTCTGATAGCTCACTAACATAGAAATCTGTTATTTTTTCACTCACCTGTCTTGGCACGGCCCTAATAAAATAATCAATATGAGCAGGGCTAATAAAATTAATTTTTGCATCAAAATGAGCATTTAAACTAGAGGCAAGGTCACTTCCAATTATAACTCCACTTGTATCTTTGTCTTTTAAAAAATTCGGTGTGAAATGCTTAAAATCAACACCATGAAGAATCACTGGGCTTATCCTATTGCCATTATTTCCCATAAGCTCTATTTCATATTCTTTTGAATAAGTTACTTTATTATGATCAAGCTCACTTAGAATTTTCTTATATTTATTTTTATCTGTAACAGTATCAAGACGGTACTCACCTACACCTAAAACAATTTTTGATCTATTGATTAAGCCATTTTGGAGGCCACCCATTATCCCTTGTAGAACTACAAGAGAGAAGCTTGATATAAAAAGACCAACGACTGCTATAAAAAGAAGTCGTTGGCGCGTTTTAGCTTTAAAAATATAGTTAAAGAAGTATAAGTAAAAGTACACGTTTAAGTTTATCTTTACTGTACAGATGCTTCGTAGAATTTTTGTTTATTCTTTGCAAGATTTTCTAAATAAGAACTAAGTCCATAGCGATCTTTATCTACACTTTCAGCAAAAGAATTAATAGCATCTACTATTCGATCAAGTCCTTCGGCATCAGCATACTTTAAAAGCCCACCTCTAAACGGAGGAAAACCTATTCCAAAGATTAATCCAAGATCTACAGTACCTGCAGAGTCTACAATCTTTTCATCTAAGATATTTGCTGCCTCATTAATCATAGGCAAAAACAATCTCATTTGAATTGTCGTTTCATCCATAGATTTTTTCTTATTAGGAAGCAGTGCCTGCATCTTAGGATTTACATCAAGTTGCTTTCCTTTGTCATCATAAGTATAGAAACCACTTTTACTTTTCTTACCAAGAAGATCTTTATCTGTTGCAAGCTTAGATAGATCAGAAGCTTTTGCTCTCGCTCCTAAACCCTCTTCCATAATTTCACCAACGTGCGAACATACATCAAGGCCAACTTCATCCATTAAGCGGCATGCACCCATTGGCATACCAAAATTTAATGATGCACTATCGATATCTTTAATTGAAACACCCTCTTGAAGAAGATAAGCTGCTTCATTTAAAAATGGTGCTAAAATTCTATTAACTAAAAACCCTGGACAGTCATTAACAACAACTGGTGTTTTCTTTGTTTTAAGTACCCACTTATAAAGAGCATTAATTGTTTCATCACTTACATTATCGTGACGAACAATCTCAACAAGAGGCATTTTATTAACTGGATTAAAAAAGTGAAGACCTGCAAAGCGGCTGGAATCTTCTAGGGATTTGGCCATTTCACCTACACTTAGTGACGATGTATTTGAAGTCAAAATACAATCTGAAGCGACTTCTTTTTCTACTTCTGATAAAACAGCCTTCTTGACATTCATATTCTCAACAATAGCCTCTACAACTAGATCAACATTTTTAAATCCATTATAATCCAGTTGAGCACTGATTGATCTTTGAGCTCTATTAAAGTCATCTTTACTCATTCTTTTTCTCTTAACGGCCTTAGAGAAAACTTCACTTGATTGTTTTAAACCAAGCTCTAATCCTTCAACAGAGATATCTTTCATGATGGGCGCTTGATTATTTTTAGCAAAAAGCCAAGCAATACCGCCCCCCATAGTTCCAGCACCAACAACAGCACCTCGATTTATTTTTTTGAATTCTGTTTCTGTCTCTAATTTTTTAGATTCATCATGCAAGAAAAAGACATGTTGAAGATTCTTTGCTTGAGATGTTTGTGTTAACTCGGCAAAGGCCTTAGCTTCACGTGAGAGATATGTCTCTCTTTTCTTACCAGCACTTCCCTCTAAATGATCTAAAATCTTAAGTGGAGCGGGATAAAAACCTTTTGTTGTCTCAAGAACCTTCTCTCTTGCTTTTTGAAAGATTACTTTTCTAGCAATAAAGTTATCCGCTGCTTTTTCCGTCAGCGTTTCTGTCATTGATTTATTTTTTTCAAATTTCTTAAATAAGTTTTCATTTGCAAGTTCTAGTAGTCGCTCTTTTGGCATAACAGCTTCAACCAGACCAATTTTTTTAGCTTTTCTAGAGCGAACTTGTTTACCTGTTAGAATCATATCTAGTGAGTTTGGAAGACCAACTTTTTTAGGTAATCTATAAGTTCCACCAAATCCTGGCAGAACACCAAGCATAACTTCAGGAAGGCCGATTGCTGTTTTTGGATTATCACTGGCGATAATTTTATCACATGCAAGAATCATCTCGCATCCACCACCAAGACATATTCCATCTACAAGTGCCATTGTAGGAACCTTTAGATCCTCTAGTTTATTAAATACAGTTTGTCCTGCTTCACAGCCAGTTATTGCTTCACTCTCAGAGCTTAATCCTTGAATAACTGAAACATCCATACCTGCTAGAAAACAATTTTCTTTATGACTAAATAAAATTAAGCCTTTTGCTTTTTTATCTGAAGCGACTTCACCAAAAGCAGTATCAAGCTCCATAAGTGTTTCTTTGTAAAGAACAGTCATAGACTTCTCTTCGTATTTACCAAAACCCAAATAATAAATTCCATCTTTATTTTCAAGTGTTATTTTTTCGTAACTCATATCTTCACCAAATCCTTATAATTCTAAATTCTCAACAATCACGGCACCACCTTGACCACCACCAATACATAAAGAAGCAACTCCGTATTTTTGTTTTCTTCTTTTTAGCTCGTGAGCAATAGTTACTATCAATCTCGATCCTGTGGATCCAACTGGATGTCCAAGAGCGATAGCTCCTCCGTTAACATTTAATATATCTGGATTTATTTCACCAAGAACATCAATGCCCCATTTGTCTGCATATTTTTTCTCTTTTGCAACTTGCATACAGCTCATAACCTGAGCAGCAAATGCTTCATTGATCTCTACAAGATCCATATCTGAAAGCTTAAGACCTGATCTTTTAAAAACTCCATCCATTGCCATCACTGGACCAAGACCCATTCTTTCTGGCTCTAATCCGTGAAAATGAAAATCTACCATTCTGGCCATAGGTTTTAAGTTATATTTTTTAACAGCCTCTTCACTTGCCATTAGCCACATACTTCCACCATCAGTGATTGGACAAGCGTTACCAACTGTAACTGTCCCTGTCTTTTTCTCAAAGTATGGTTTTAGTTTTCCTAGACGCTCAATAGTTGAATTATCACGAGGTCCAATATCTTCCGTTATTAGTTTTTCAAGATTCTTTCCAGCAAGGAGAGGAACTATTTCATCGTTCCATTTTCCCGCCTTCATAGCAGCGATTGCCTTAGCGTGAGACTTATTTGCAAACTCATCTTGGTCAAGGCGAGATAAACCAAATTCTCTCGCTAACTTCTCTGCTGTTGCCCCCATATTTAAACCACAAAACGGGTCCGTAAGACCTTGCTCAATTGCAATTACAGGAGTTAAGTGAGGAAATCTAAAAGTAGAAACAACTTTTAATTTATCAGCAGGTGTTTTAGCTTTCATCATTTGAATAAAAAATTCAGTCATATCTTCATTATAAATAAGAGGCATCTGAGACATATTTTCAACACCACCAGCAAATATTATATCGCTTCGACCACTTGCAATTTTAACAAAGCCCTGTGATACAGCTTCCATTCCTGAAGCACAGTTTCTATGAACTGAGTAACCACTAGTTTGCTTATGAAGACCTGCTTCAAGTGCTATGACACGGCCAATGTTAGGATACTTTGCTGGAGTACCTGTATTTCCAACGATAACTTCATCGACTTGATCACTTGGAATTTCAGTCTGATCCATTAAGTGACGAATTAAATAATGACCAAGATAAGGTGCATCTACATCCTTAGTATCAGTTCCTGATTTTACTTGTGGGGTTCTTACACCTGAACATAGGTATACCGGTTTCATAGCTTCTCCATCCGTAAGAAATTAAATATTTGACTGAGTTATTATATGATAAAACGAATGGAATATGAATTAAATTCTACAACTGGAACAATCACCAAAAAACTGAATGCTATGAGTTAAGTTCTTATAACCAATCTTTTTTAATTGTCTGACAAAAACACTTAGGTCGCATTCACTAATCTTGTCTACTCTTCCACAGGTATTGCATTTCACAAAATGATGATGATGATTATTTGGAGCTAACTCGTAGCGTTTAAAACCCTCAGCAAGGTCATGTTCTATAATAAGTTGTGCGTTAGTGAATTTTTTTAATATACGGAACACAGTAGATTCGTTGACTCCGTCTAGACGTTGAAGGATATCTTGTGCCGAAAGAGGCTCAGATAAAGATCGAAATATTTTTATGATTTCAATAGCATTCTTTGTGGCACTGAGATTCTTACTTTTAAGAATGTCGATTTCATCTTCTTTAATTTTTGTATCACAACAATTTTTCATTTTTGCAGTAAATCACAGCAGAACATAAAACGCAAGTCACTTGCAATATCATTCTTTACAAAGTAGCTTGTATCCAAAGAAATACTAAATATCGGAGAATTCATGCTAAAAAAACTATTACTATTATCTTTGATTACTATTCAAAGTGTAAGTGCACAATCCAATGATCAACAATTAATTAAGTGGTTTGCTGGAGCAGACATTGTAGGAACTACTGCTGACTCAGATTCAGAACTTGAAACAGACTTCTATGTTAGAGAATTTGAATTTTCTGCATACTCGGCAATTGATCATACATGGAATGGCGTTTTAACTCTTGCCTACCATAAAGAACTAGAGGCCAATGAAGAACATATGGAAATTCATGAAGCCTTTATCCAAAGCAGTAAGCTTTTTAATTTATCAACTTTAAAAATTGGTAAGTTTTTTATGGGGTTTGGTCGTATAAATAAATTTCACCGTCACGACTGGTCTTTTACTGATGCTCCATTTGTACAAAAAGCATTTTTTGGAAATGAAGGATCAAAAGGAACAGGGATGGAATTTCACAGAAATCTTCCATCAATGACTTCAACAATTACTTTTGGAATCACAAAAGGTGATGAATTTAATCACACAGAACACGGAGACGAAGAAGAAGCCGGAGAGCACTCACATTCAGAGTCAGCAAAGGCACCAACAGGTTATATCCGCTTTGCTAAGTTCTTTGAATCTAGCACAACTGAAGGCTCAGAGATTGGATTAAACTATATCTCAAGAACAGATAGTGAATCTGTTCATTCTCAATACGCTGGAATTGATTTTATCTATAAGAAAAGAACTGGAAGATTTATTTCTCAACTTATCCAAGCGGAACTTTGGACTAAAACAAGTAGAAAAGAACACGATGATGAGGTGGAAAGTAATAACGAGCAAGGTGTTTACATTTACTACCAATACGGAAAAGATAGACATCATTCATACGGATTAAGACTTGATTATTTCAATGCTGATCCGATGCATGAAGAAGGTGCAGCTGAAGAACATCATCATTCTGTAGACGGCATGACTATTGAAAAAGAATTTAGTTCACTAACAGTTAACTACACATATACAAATAGTGAATTCATGAGAACTCGTTTTAGTCTAGAGCATGGCCAAGGTCTTACAATTGAAGACGCACATGATGATCATGAACACGAAGACGAAACATATACAAAAGCTTCTATTCAATTCGTATTTAGCATCGGAGCACATCCAGCACATGTATACTAAAATTATATTATTATTTTTATTCACTCTAAATATCTATGCTCAGGAAGTTGTCACAACTCTTCCTGAGTTTGAGTGGATCGTTAATCAACTCTCTCCAGAAACGAAAACTCATACTCTCTTAAGAGGAACTGAGGATCCACATTTTGTAGATGCATCTCCTGGCTTTATATTCAAATTAGCGAATGCAAAGCTTCTTGTATTAAATGGAATGCAACTTGAGATAGGTTGGCTACCAAAAATTATCGAAATGTCTGGCAATAAAAATATCCAAACAGCAACAAAAGGTTATTGTGATGCTAGTAAAAAAGTATCTAAGCTTGGTGTCGTTGAAAAATATGATAGGTCAATGGGAGATGTTCATTCTGATGGGAATCCCCACTATACTATCTCTATTCCGAGAATGATTGAAGCCTCTGAGTCAATCAAAGATTGCCTTTTACAAAGTAGTTTCATTTCAAAAAGTGCATCAAAAGAAATTAAATCTAATTTTTTAAAACTTAAAAAAAGACTGCAGATCACCTTCAAAGAAATTAAAGATAAAACTAGAAAGAGTAAGTTCTATGTTTATCATCAAGAATTTGCTTATCTTGAAAAAGACTTTGATTTAAAACTTCTTCAGTCTCTAGAGAAAACACCAGGAGTGCTTCCTTCAGCAAGTTATCTTGCAAGAAAGGCAAAAATGGCAAAGTCTCAAATGCCAAAAAAAGTTTTGGCTGGTTCAACGGGGCCCAAAAAAATTCTAGATAAGTTTAAAGAAATGTCAGGAATAGATTACGACCTACTCCCCCTTCATCCAGAGCAAGGCGAAGACTATCTTCTCTTTATAAAAAAATTAATGGTGAAGATAAATGATTAAATTAAAAGATGTTTCCATAAATATTGATGGAAACACAATCTTAAAGAATATTGATTTTTCAATAGAACCATCTGATGTGATTCATATTAGCGGTGAAAATGGTAGTGGAAAAACGACACTTATAGAATCAATGATAAGTTTGAATAATTTTTCAACGGGACAGATTACTAAAAATCTAAAATCTAATGAATATGGATACCTTCCGCAGGTCTCACACCAGAATCCCAAAATTTACCTAGAACTTAAAGATATTTGTAATACCTTTTACTCCTTTTATCCTAGAAGCTTTGGAGAGAAAAAGTGGCATCTATCAAGTGGCGGCGAAAGAAAAAAGGCCCTCATAGCCAAGGCTATAACTGAGAGCAAAAAGTTATTAATCCTTGATGAACCTTTTAATCACCTTGATAAAGAATCAACATCTCAAGTGATTATTCTATTAGAGGAACTAAAAAATAAAGGTCTTGCAATTATTTACACAGGTCACAGCTCTACAATTCCAGGTAGTAAAAAAGTGGAGGTCTCACAGTGGAGACTATAATTTCGTTTTATTGGCCAAATATAATCGCGGGTATTTTCTTTTGTTTCGTAATTGTATCCTCTAATAGCTTTTTGGTATTCCTCTTCTTCCATCACAAGAAAAATACTGTCTTTTTGGTAATCGCTGTAATTATTTCCTGCCGAATCTCTTTCCCATCGTTCAAATTCGGGTTCGTTGTCATACTCATCAGATTCATCATATTCTATGATTTTCCTGTAAAAAGTAGTGTCAAAAATCGAATCATTTATACAATGACAAAACAGGGTGCCTTAGTCCGTTATGGAAAAAAAGTCTTATGGATGCTTCTATTATATCTATAATTTATGCGATGGAACACCATATTGATATAAATACACCTACAAAAGAGATGAGTGACATTATTAATCAATCTTTAAAATATCAGTATTTCACAAAAAAAGACCTCGATTTTGCCAACTTTGGGAAATCAAAGCAGGTCAATGATTTTGTAAAGGAAGATTTTGAAATTTTAATAAAAAATAAACAATTGCTATTACTAATGGTATAATATATAAAGCCCATTTGTAGTAATTATATTTAGTTTCTAAATCCATGAAGAATTATTTAATGATAATACAAAATTACTCTATTATATTAAACACAATAAAAATCTTAAATAAATTGTTTAAAAATTTACATTCACTTAATTGTAAAAAGCTATAGTTTATTTATTACATAGTAATAACTTTAAGTAATGATATAGTTATATAATATATAGATACAGAGCCTCGTTCAGACCCAAATATTACTAAAATAGCTAATAGAAGGGGTGTTTTTTATGTAATAAACCTCGAGTAAATTATGTCATTCCAAAACAGTTTCGAAAACAAAATATATTTTGTTTGAAGATGTAATACAAAGCTTATCAGGAGAAATCCAATCAATATAAGATTTCTCATCGTTCATAATCATTCTAACTAAATCACAAAAAAAATTTCAAACCATCAATCCAAAGCATTAATCCAAGCCGCAATTTTAAGTGCTTGATCCTTTGGAACTTGAGGCATCGGCGCCATAGGTGTAGCATATTCTGGCCAGTTTTTAGGTTGCGGATTATAAATAAGCTCTACTATTTTTTCATTGGTATAATTACGTTTAGCAATTAATTTAAACGAAGGTCCAACCAATCTTTTGTCTTTATGGTGGCAGGCTACACAAGTATTATTGGTTAAAAGTGGTTGTATCTGTTCATCGGTTAAAATAGGATTCTTTTTGGCAACTACTTTTTTACTTGTACGAGGCTTCTTTTTAGCAACTTTCTTTTTAATTTTTGATGACCGTTTTGTTGAAAGTTCTGTTAATACTAATTTATCACCTTCAGCAATGTTATTCAATGTATAATAAAATGTGGGGTGCAATATTAACTGCCCCGATGCTTTTTCCTTAACACCATTTAAAGTGATTTCATGTACATAAAATGGTCTTAAATTATCGGTTACAATACGTACTTTATAGCCATCTTCGCTTACTTTAACACCTTTTATCTTAATGGTTTCTAGATTAGCTTGCGGACTTCCGTAAGCGGCATGATATTTATAAATATAACTTTTACCTTTGTAAGAGTCTAAATCTTCAGCAGAACTTTTATCAACAGGTTTCGTGAACTCAATCTCAAAACCATCGGGCATCGATTTTACGGTTTTCATTTCAAAAGGGATTCGACCTGTCCAAGTTAGAAATTCCAAACCAGAATTTGTAGTTCCGGCTGATCCCCAACCTCTATTGGTTTCACCCACAAAAAGATTACCATTGTTATCAAAATCCATTCGCATCACACCTGACTGAAACCCCGATCTAAAATCGAAAGCAACGCCTTGATATTCTCCTTTAACTTTTTCAAGAACCACACGCATTATTTTGCTTTGCCCCATATCGCCAATAAAAACCTGTCCGCTAAATGGTCCAAACTTCCCTTCTGTTTTATCAACTTTTACTTCTGAGTTTGAAATTCCTAAAATACCATGTGGCAAAACTACTGCTGGCAATTGCATTTCGGGAAAATGTTCTTTTGCCTCATAAACAAAATCTGGATCTTTTTCATCTATAATATTTTCAGGTTTTACGTAGCGTCCATTTTTTTTTAACTTGACGTTTATCTATCTTACTATAAAATGCTTCTTCGGTAAGTTGTATTGGAGAATCTTGATGCTCGCTCCATTTAAGTCCTGCGGGATGCGCTGTAAATACACCTTTAGGCAAGTGCCACAACCCGCCCGAGCCAACCCAATCGCCTTGGTTATCGGTATAAAACAACTCATCATCAATTAATCCATAACCCGCTGGGGAACGCATACCTGTTGCCCAAGGTTCCATTTTGCCATCTTCATAAATTTTCATCGTCCATCCACGCCATGGCACACGACTTTCGCCACGCCACCACTCTTCACTTCCAAAAGCTACATTGGCAGTTACAAAAAAAGCATTATCCGGAGACAAAACGGGACCAAAAGAATACTCGTGGTAATGTGTTGATAATGGCCACGCATAAACAGTTTCATAAACATCTGCAATTCTATCACCATCTGTGTCGACAAGTTTAGTGAGTTCGCCTCTTTGCGCTGTGTATAGTGCTCCGTTTTTATAAGCTAAACCTAATGGTTCGTGTAATCCTGAAGCAAATTTTATAAATTTAGATGGGTAGCCATTTGCCATGGTTGGGTTTTCTATAATCCAAACATCGCCACGTCTGGTACAAACAGCTATACTGCCATCGGGTAACGATAATACGCCACCGCCTTCAACTTTAACACCTTCAGGCGTTGGTACTTTAGTTATACGGTAATAATCTTCTTCTTTGTGTGTGTTTTGAGCTATTCCGATTTGTGTAAAAGCAATCACAATCAGTAATGCTATTACTTTAATTTTATTATGAATTATTTTGTTCATCATGTTTACCAAATTATTTCATATTTAATATTGCTACCATCAACAGGAATTATCAATTCTGTTTCTCCGTTAACTTCTCTAACTATAGGAATTTGACCTGTGAGTACTTTAATATAATACTGTTGATTCTTTATAAGATAAGTTCCATCAAACATCTTTTCAACGTCGCCAGAAGCCAATTTGCAATACCAATTTGTTAATCCTGTTTTTGAAAATTGAATGTCGTGAACCACATAATTGTTATTTGCATCTGGTGTGATTCTGTTTTCAATATCAACATCTTTATAGTGGTATTTAAAGACTGGCAACCAATTGGTTTTGTCAATTGTATAGCCTTTTGAAACAAAATCTGGAGCTGCTCCAGTTTCTGGAAAAGCAGTATTCATATCTGAAAGTTGCGCTATGGGTTGATTTAAAAACGTCCATTGAACAGCACCTTTTGGTTTAAACGAACCATCTCCGCGACTGTGCCACATAGGTGTTGCATCAACAAAATCGCCACGCCAAACGCCAACAAGGTTTCCTGCTCCTAAATCGTAAATATAATTTACGCCCGCTGGTGTGCCAACACCAATGGTATGCGACAAACGTTTGCCATTGCCATTAAAACTGACAAATGCTCTCAACAAACGTGGTTTAGAATCTGGTTGAACAAAAATTGGAGATACCGTATTTATATTTGGTGGATAAGATTCATAAGCATGAAAATCTTTCGAATTGATAGATTTACTTTTAATTGACAACCCTAATCGTGGCGCTCTCCACGCAGCAGACTTGATATTAATGAGAATGAATTTATGTTCTCCTTTTGATAAGGCCACATCTTCATTTAGCACACCTTGACCGCTTGAAGAATTATCTTCTACAATTTTTTTGTTATCAACAATCAATTTAACGCCTCCAGTGTAACCAACACTCATGGTATAATTATCTTCCTCTTCAACATTTAAAGTTCCCATATACATAATACCATATTCATCTTCCTCGCCAGTTCTAAGAACATCTATTTTATTTGCCTTTCCTTTTGAAGCTTTAGCATTATCGTTCAATTCGTCCAATCCTTTAAAAGCACCTTTATAAGTGGTGTATGAAAGTGATTTTAATGCTACTGAAGATGCTTTTAACAATTGGTATTTAAAATTCTTGATAGCAACTGGCCCGTGATTTCCTTGAATTAACAAAGGCCCTTTGGCCACTTCATTTTTTTGAATGGGACCACCAGTATATGTTGGAACTTCTACGTTATTATGAATGCGAACCCCATTTAAATCTACTGAAATAAATTTAGCGTTTGATATTTTTTCGCCAGCTTCATTAAAACGTGGTGCCTGAAAATGCACTTTATATTTTTGCCATAATCCGGGTGCTTTTGATGCATTACTTGTTGGCGGAATGCCTCTAAAAATTTTATCTTCATCTGTTTCCCAATTATTATGAAATCCGCCCATATCGGATCCTAAAGAGTTTTTAACACCCCAGCTATCTTTTAACTGTAATTCATACCTTCCTTGAAAATAAATACCCGAATTCGATCCTTTTGGAAGTAGCACTTCTAACTCCAATAGTAAATCGCCGTGTTCCCAATTGGTAACTAAAGCATCATTTTTTTCTTTATCATTTATATTTAAAAGAATGCCAGTTCCTGGTGCTAAAGTGATGACTTTTGGTGGTTCAACAGTATTCCTCTTCTTCTTTTTTCTTCTCTTTTTCTTTTTTGAATCGTGTTTTACTTCTGCTTCATGGTGCACATCAATATGCCTATTTACAGTTACGTCGCCCACAATCTGCCAGTTTCCGGCCTGTGCTTTAAAGCTGTTTAAGTTGTTGAGTTTTATTTGCTCTTGGGCAGATAGACTAACTCCAAAAAGAACAGCAATTATTAATAGTCTTATTTTCATAAATAATATCTTTAAGCAACTAATTTACACATTTATATTGTTACTGTTAGGTAATGATTTAATGAATAGAAAATTACACTAAATTACATCCAAACAAAATGTCTGAAATTTAAAATCACTGCTTTTTTGTTTACTGAGGTTAAAAAATATTATAAATTATTCTACAATAAACTCACCCTTTATTATTGCAAATAGCCTGTAAAACATCATAAAAAAATCGTATTCGCCAACTGCTAGAGTATCAAATTCTATGAGCGGTTATTTCTGGACCCCAATTGGTTTGGTGTGGGCTATAAAATTTTTAGTATTAGTTGGAATATAATTAGCTAGCACACTTTCAAACTAAAAGTGTAAACATAAAGGAAATTAATTAATCTTTTTTGCCAACATTATCCACCACCCTAAATCGTGATCTGCACCTGTATAAAAAAGGTGTTCTTCTTCTGTTTCCGAATCGAACACAATTTGGGGCGCAATAATTTCGTCTTTTTCTAAAGTGGAATCATTTTGTATTAAAATTGGTGTATCGTTCACTGTCCAAGGTCCAAAAGGATGTGAGCTTGTTGCGTAATAAATTGCCTCAACGTCTTGGTATTCAGCAGTTCTTACCGCTACATAATTACCGTTTGGTGTTTTGGTTATCTGACCTTCCATGGCTATGGCAGCATCTACAAGCTGATAATTTGCCCATGTGTAACCATCATCATCAGAGGTAGCTCCAATTACCCAAACTTGGGTTGCATTGTTTGGATTATCATTCCAGCCAATAAAAACCATATACAATAAGCCATTGTGCTTTATAACGGTTGGCGAGGTTATGCAATATACCATTTGGTTTGCGATAGTGCCTCTTGCAACTATTGGCTGGGTTATTTGCACATAAGGACCACTAAGATTATCTGATTCAGCTAAAAACAATTGAGATTGATACGTTGTATTATCGTCGTAACCAATATAATAGATTTGGTGTTTTCCGTTATCAGCTTTTCTATAAAATGCGGTTTCTTTTTGAATGTCTGTATTTTCAGAATTAGGTTCAAAAACCAATGGCACATTTACTTCCCAATTAGCCATTGAGGTGCCTGTTGCTAATTTAATTGATGAGTTATCGTTAACATCTCCAGAATAAACCATATTTAAATTGCCATTATCATCGTAAAAAATGTGTCCGTCGCCAGCAGATTCATAGCCACCACCTTCGTAAACATCGCGTAATATTGGATTTTGGTTGTTTCTTGTCCATTCAGATATTACTTCTTTTCCACTTGGCAAAGATTCATCTGTTTTACAGGATGCTATAAACAGTATCAAAACCAATAAAAATGTGTGGTGATCCAATATGTGTTTAGTTGTCTTCAAAAAGTAACCTTTATAATGAAGCGTGTTATTTTTTAATCAGCTTTATGGTAGAAATTCCTTTATTATTTTTTATTTCCAAAAAATATAATCCGCTTTTTAAATCTTCAATATTAATAGCATCAGATTTTTTTATGTTTGTGTAAGTGTTAATTACACTACCGCTAACATCAAAAATAGTAACATCATTACTTCCTGCAGATTCTGTTTGAATACTAAACGTGTTTTCTACAGGATTTGGTATAATGTTAAAGTTGCTTACTGTTTCAATTTGTTGAGCATTAAGAGGTTCATTATAAAAAACGCGGCTATCTCCATTTGGGAAATTAAAATTGTTTAATTCTTGCCATGCAAAATTTCTAATAGCTTCTAAATTATTTCGTATAACAGGGCTAATTATAGTAGCAGGCATGTAAGCTGCAGGAATGTTTTCTTCATACATTGCCATATACGATATCATACCGGCTAAAAAATAAATATTTGCTCTACCATGTGGATCTGCATCTTCGTAGAGTTCGTTAAATGGGATTTGGTTAGGTATCAAATCACGCAAAATTCTACTTATTACCATGCCCGCAGGAATTAATTTTGTGTTTAACTGCGGTCTGGATGCCATTAGCAAGTCTTGATAATCTGTCCACCATACTGCAAAATCACCAGAGGTTCCAATAGTAACATCATGGAAATTATCAATTTCACTTTGCAAAGGAAGCGTTGGCGGATACTCATTTTGTAGGTTCATTTCTGGCCAGTTACCGTATATGTAATATCTCATGTTAGGTATTTCGGTATTTGTCCAATCAAAAAGTGTTTCTGTGTTTTCTATAATTGACCTTCCCATAGGGTCTGAAGGGTCTGGACCTGAAGGCGATTCGTATTGAATAAAATTAGCTGCAGTCAACATCACCGTATTCAAATTAGAATTTGCAAATGTAGCCATGGTTTCATCCCAAGAATTTGGAACTATATCGTAACCAAGGTCTGAATTTGGTGGTAAATTTTCAATATGATTTGGTAACTGACCAAACTGCCCTGTAGTTGCAAATGTTCTTCCTGAGCTTTGTGAAATATCGTATATCCAGTGCAAAATGGTCGTTTCGTCGCTAGGTGTGGCAATTTTTGGCGGTCTGTTATCTATTAAACTATGGGCAAACGTGTACAATTGTACATCATTTACTTGTTGCGCCATAGATTGTTTAAAAGCAATCAGTATTAATGAATAGGTAATTATTAATGTAGTTTTTGTTTTCATGGTATATTGCAAATTTGGGTTAATTTGTAAAAAGCCAATTTACAAAAAATAACTCTGTTGTATTTATTTTCATTTTAGCTATTTTGAATTTAATAAATATGAAAAAACGGAATTCTTATTATACAATTGAAAAAAAACGAGTAATAATGATTTTATGAATCAAGAAAATTTAAAACTCAATTTTATAATTAACAAAAGGAACAATACCTAACTGTGTTGAAGTGAGCAACTCTCCTGTTTTTTGATTAAAAAACTGACCATCAACATTATCTTGATTGGTTGTATTTTGAATATCTAATGAAAAAATATGCGATACTTTTGGTCTATTTACTCGGTAGGAAGCACTAATATCTAATCGTACATAACTATCAAACTGAATTTCATTACGTAAACTTTGGTTGATTATGGTTTCTCCGGTTTGATTAAATATGTTGGCATCTAAAGGCGTGCCTCTTTTTCCGCCATTGTGTATAATTTTACCATTGAGACCTAGTATGTTTTTCTTTTTTATGGTAAACTCTTTTCCGCCAACAAGATTAAAAACATAATTATAATTATAATTGCTGTTATACCAGTTGTTATCTGAAGCTTTGTACTGAGAATCGTAGATTGAAGTTGTTGTCAGGAAATAATATTGATTTGCAAAGAATTTTTCAAAAGTAATCTCCAAACCATAATTGCGTCCTTTTCCTGAATCTGATAGTTGATTATTTAGAAATAGACCGTTTACATAAGAATCTGTAATTAAAGGGTTTTTTACAACCGCTAAATCTGTAAGGTTTTGGTAATAGATTTCTAGTTTTAGATGCCCTTTTTTTATCAATCGCCAATCATAGCCCAATACATAGTGGGTGGCTTTCATAAGGTCTAGATTTGTATTGGGTGTGTTATTGCCAACTTTTACAAAATATTGGTTTAAAGGCATTCTACGAGAATGGATTCCAAAGCCAGCACTTAAAGTATGTTTGGGGTGTGCTTTATACTCAAACCCTAGTCGTGGCTCGATAACAAAAATTTTGTTTACTGAAAAAGACGTAGCATGTAAGCCAAAAGAAGTTGAAAACTCTTTTGTAAACCGATGTTTTGCAAGTGCAAAAGTTTGAAACATAGTTGCGTTTCCATTTTCAGCTACTACGGTATTTGAATTACTATTAATCAACTCTTTGGTTGTTACATCATATTGTAGAGAACTCAAAGTTGCACCAGACTTAATTGTTGTTTTTGGGCTTAGTTTTTTGGTATATTCTAAGCTAATGCGTAATGCATTATTTCTTAAAAAATCACTATCACCTTCATTTTCATTAGTTTGAATTTCTTTTTTAGCAAATTCAAAATCACTTTCATTTCCTGAAAAAGAAACACGTGCATCTAACTTTTCGCCTTTATTTAGAAAATGAGATAATGTTAGTCCAGACATGTAGGTTTTTGATTCGAAGGTTTCATTTTCTAAAAAGCCATCTTCTTCTACTTCATCTTTATTATCTTCTGAAATACCACCAATTCCCCAAATAGAAAGGTTTGTTTTTTTGCTTAATGGTATATTGATTTTAAAAGACACATCTTGATAAGTAGGAATTCCATCTTCGGAAATTTCAATAATATTATTGAGTAAACTTAAAGTAGAATAACGATAATTTATCAAATACGAACTTTTGGAATTTTTATTAAACGGCCCTTCGGCAGTTAAATCGGCCCCTAAAACACCAAATTGAAATGCATATTCTTGTTTATCGGCATTACCATTTCTTAGGTTGATATCAAAAACTCCAGAAAGCGCATTACCATAATTGGCAGGAAAAGCCCCAGTAAAAAAATCTGACCGACCCAGCATATTGTTATTTAGCATACTTATAGCTCCAGGCGAATAACCTTCTTCTGAGAAATGATTGGGTTCTGGCACCTCTAGACCTTCAATACGCCACAACAATTGGTTTGGAGCGTTACCCCGAATAATAATTTCATTAGTCTCATCATCAGAGTTTGTAACCCCTGCAAAAGATAATGCCATACGTCCTGGATCGCTAATACTTGCAGGAAAACGTTTTGTTTCTTCAACACTAAAAGAGCGAGCACTTACTGTTGCAATTGTATTGTTTGGGTTTCTTGGGTCTTTTTTTGAAGTTATAACTACTTCATCTAATAGCCCAAATGCTTCTACTAAATTTATGGCTAAATCGATTTCTTTTGCTGAACCCACCAAAATTTCAGAAACTACAAAATCCTCATACCCTAAATAAGTAAATGCTAGAGAGATGCGACCAATTGAGATTCCTTCAAGTCTGAAATTTCCGTTTTCATCAGTTGTTGTTCCCACTTTAGGATCAGAATTTAATAGTAACACGTTGACTCCTAAAAGTGGTTGTTTGGTTTGATTATCTACTACTTTCCCTTTTATAGTTTGCGTTAAATTTTCTTGCGCATGAGTCGAAATAAATGCAAGAAAAAATAGTATTAATACAATAATTAGTTTTTGATTTGCTTGCATACTTTTAGTTTGAATTGACAACGTTTCCTGAGCCAGTATCTGAAATTGTTACTGTTGCAGAACCTTTATAAAATATGCTACCACTTCCTGTAAGAACGCCTGTTAAAGTATTATTACTAAACACTTCGCAACTGCCAGAACCAGAGCTATTAATAGTGCTATTTTCTGTAATAAAATTAAAGCCTTTAAAGCTACCAGAGCCTAAATTATCTACAGAAATAGTATTTGAAGAACCACTAGCCGTAATACTACCACTACCAGAATTGATAAATGTTATACCATCTAAATTCAGAAAACCAGAATTAACAATATCGCCAGAGCCAGTACTTTTTATTTCAGAAATAGAAGGAACAATTATGTTAACATTAGCAGTTATATTATTATAATTACCTTGCATCAAATCAATTGTTAACATGTTATTATTCAAAGCTGTACTAATACGATTAATAATGTTATCATCTGCCTTAACCGTAATATTTTGAGAAGTACCATAGGAAACATTAATATTTATAGAACTGGGCGCTAAAATGTTATTAAACGTGCCAACAATTCTCTCTTCAGAAGTAATAACTCCCGAACCTGTTATTTGGACATCATCATTAGAACAAGAAGAGACCATTATTAATAAAATCAAGACTGTATATTTTATTTTTTCCATTTTTTTACCATATTTAATTTTAGGGAAAACTTTTATTTGTTTGAATTTTTGAATTAGTAAATAGAGTAATTTTATATTTTTATTGCACTACTATTTTTTTACTGACACTTCCTGAGTTTGATTTGATTTTTAAAATGTAAATACCAGGTTGTGATTTTGATAAGTTAATTTTGCAATTATTTGAATTAACTACTGTGGTAGCAATACTTATTTGCTTTCCAGTTAAGTCATATACTTCTATGGCTTGTATATTTGCATTATAGGGTGTTTCAACTTGCAATATACCAGAAACAGATGTTTCATATATTCTTACATCACTTTCATTTAAAACATTTGGTGTGCTTAAGGTAGAATTTTCTGAGATTTGAATTAAATCTATTGCCCATTCTTCGGATGAGCTTCTGCTAGAAGCCCTTAGACGAATATCTATTTCGTTTCCAGTTTCTGGTATTGAGAAACTTAGTGATTCCATATTAGTATTTAAAACAAAACCATCGCCTCTATTATCTCCATCAGTATCAACAGATAAAAAACCACCAAAAGTATTTGTAGATGTAGATTGAAAAGAAATTCCAACTAACCAAGCACCATTATTTATACGGTATTCTACAATAACATAATCAGGATTAGCATCATCAATAGACTCATAAACCGTATCTGCTTTCCCACCAAATAAAGCACTAAAAGATAAATCTGTTTTACCAACTATATTTACATCTCTAATTTCTAGTTCTAATTCAGAGTTCCCACTCCCTCCAACGCCAGAGTCATCATGATCTTCTCCTGCCCAATAAAAACTACCAGATAGACCGCTATAATCATTTCCTGCATTTGCAGAAATTGTACTTCCATCTGTTCTTGAAAAATAATCATTGATGGCATCTATACTCTCAACCTCAGGGAAATATCGTGTGCCATTTCCGTCTGTTTCAAAATCTTCAGTATAAAAAACTTGGGCATTAATTAGGTTGCCAATTAGAAATGATAACATTGTGCATAAACACATTGCTAATTGCTTGTTTGAAGTAGTTTGTTGTTTCATGTTTTTTCTTTTTTGTTAAGATGAAACACAAAATCAACAAAATATAGTTAGCTATATCCTGTTTTTTAGTAAGTGGTTAGGGGTTTCTTGTAAATGGTTTATTTTAAGAGAGATTGAGAACACTAGTTTAATTTAAAATCAGCTAATTTCATCGATTATTAATCGAGGCTTATTTAAAAAAATAATAAGTGTTTTCTTTATAAAATTGATACAACTTTTAATGTTCTAAAAAGGTGATGACCTTCACTTTGCCATTTCCCATTAAAACCTTTTGGTAGAATAAAAAAATCTCCAGTATAAAATATCTTATTGTTTCCTTCATTTGGGGTTATTTTAACCATTCCAGAAAGAATATGTATAAATTGTTCTTTTTTAGAATTGATAATTTGAATACTTTGTGGTTTTTCAGCTTCTAGAGTGATTTCTAATTCTTTTCCAGAATAAATTATTTTATTCTCTATTTCATAATCATTAACTCCTGAAATTAAGTCATTATCAATTTTGAATGGGATTTGATTGTTTTGAATATTTTTTTGATTTGACCTTTTATTGGATACTACTGATAGTTCTAAATGATATTTATTACCGCCAATTGTTTTCCAATTACCATTAAACCCTTTATTTACAACAATATAATCTCCAGTATTAAATTCGTAAGGTATTGCGTTTTTTGGCCTTAGTTTAGCTTTTCCATTCATTAAGTACACAAATTCATCTAAAGGGAAGCTTTTAAAATATTTAGTAGCTGTTTGGCTTGAAATCATATACGCACTAATTTCAGATCCTTGATAGAGGCTTTTTTGAAAAAATGCTCTATCGGGTTGGTCTTTAAGTTTGATAGAATCGAGGTTAATACCTGATAAAATAGATTTATCTAATAAAACAGGAGTGATTATTGTTTTGTTTTGGGATTCACTATTTCTAATTACAGAATTATTAACTAGTTTTTGAAATGTATTGCGCAAACCTAGTTGCCTGTATGGTGATAATTGAATCATTAATGTATATGCTATCTCATTTTTTGGATCAATTCTAAAATAAGTGCCTACTGCACCTCCCCATCCATAAACACCTCTATTGCCATTTTTGTTATATGCTGCAATAGAAAACCCTAAACCAAAACCTGTTTCTCCAGGAAGTAATCTTAATTTTTTTGTATGTTTACGCACGTCTGATAAATGATCTCTTGTCATTAAGTCAATCGTTTCATGTTTAAGAAGTCTGTTGCCATTTAACTCTCCTTTATTTAATAACATTTGGCATAATTTTAAATAATCGTTAGTTGTAGAAACTAAACCTCCTCCACCTCTTAAAAATGTTACTTCATTCGCAAATCTACTTTGTGATGGTGTCTCAACAACAACTAATTTTTCGTTTTTAACAGAATAACCTGTTGTGAATCTTTCTATTTTCGATTTTGGTAGTTGGAAATGGGTATCTATCATGCCCAAAGGTTTCAATACGTTGGTATATAGGTAGTCATCTAGTTTTTTACTAGATAAAACCTCAATTAAATAACCGCAAATATCTGTTGAATACCCATATTTCCAATCTGTTCCTGGGTTAAAATGAAGTGGCATTTTACTAATTTTATTAATAAATTCTTTTAAATTTTTTGACGCATTTAAGTTAGCCTCATTATATATTTTATTTAATTCAGAATTTGAGCTTCTACCGTAACCAATGCCTGATGTATGTCGCAATAAATCAATTATTTTTATATCATTTTTAGCGGGAATATTTCCTTTTTCAGTATGTATAAGCATATTTTTGAATTCAGGAATATATTTATGAACTGGGTCTTCTAATTTAAACTTTCCTTTTTCATAAAGCTGCATCAAACCAATAGAGGTTATTGGTTTGGTCATTGAGAATATTCTGAAAATACTATTACTGTTTAATGTCTTTTTTTTGTTAATATCAGCAAAACCATAAGTGTCAAAATATGCTAATTTTCCTTTACTGATAATGGCAGTTTGAATACCGGCTAACCGACCTTTGTCTACAATATCATGAAGTTGCAGCTTCATCTCATTTAAATGTGAAGAAGAAATACCTACAACTTCAGGGTTTGTTAATTCTACTCTTTGAGCTAAAGAGGTCGTTAAGGTAAATATTACACAAATAAGTAATAGTGGCGTTTTCATATATTTACTGTTTTGTACTGTTGTTCTAATATTTTAAAATTCTGCTAGAATTTTACATTCATGTAAAATACCTAGTTTAATCTAAAATAACTGCTCTACCATTTTTAAAAAAGCCTCTTTTTTATCTCTTGCAATTGGGATTGTTTTTTTGTTCTTCAATACAATAAAATAGTTGTCTTTTTTTTCAAGTTTACTCATGTGATTCACATTTATTAGATAAGACCTGTGTGGTCTATAGAATATGGGTTTATTAGATAATTGTTCAGAAAAATATTTAAGTGTTTTACATATTAATTCTGTTTTTCCATTTTGAAGATGAAGTTTTGTATATACACCATCTGCTTCAAAATAAATAATATCATCGTATGAGATAAACCTAACACCTTTAGGTACCTCAATAGCTAATCTGTTTGATGCCATAAACTCAAATGCTCTTTCAATTTTTTGTAAACTGGTATTTGTTTTTTTAGATTCTAAAACCATTTTAACTTTAGTAACGGCTTGTTTTAATTCTTGCTCATCAATAGGTTTTAGTAAATAATCTATCGCTGCCATTTTTAATGCTTTTAATGCATATTGATTGTATGCAGTTGTAAAAACAATATTAAAATCTATTTTTTCTCCCTTAAAGAAATCTAAAATTTCAAGCCCTGAATGTTGAGGCATTTCGATATCTAAAAAAACAATATCTGGTTTTATTTCTTTAATCTTTTTTACTCCAGATATAAGGTTGCTTTCTTGGTAAAGTTCTTTTATGTCTTTACATTCTTGCTTAATTAATGTAGATAGTACACTTCTTGCTTTTTTTTCATCATCAATAATTATTGCTTTCATTGCTTTAGTTTATTTTGGGTATAGTAATGTAAACTGTTGTTCCTTTAGCCTTGTTATTAGTACCGTATTCATCCTTAATTATCAATTTAATGGGTATGCCTCTTGTTTTGTTTAAAAGTGCAATACGTTTTTTATTTGCTTTGAAAGAAAAGGAATTATGGGTGCTAAATTTTTTAGCATTAATTTTTTCTGAAGCAATTCTACCTATTCCATTATCAGATATTATACATTTTATATTATCATCTTCTTCACTAAATGAAATAACAAGTTTTTTATTTTTACTCTTGTGTAAAAGACCATGCTTAATTGCATTTTCCACATAAGGTTGTATTAAAAACGTTGGAATCATTATTTGTTTTAATGGTGTATTTTTTTTAATGTTGATTTCAAAGAAAAATTCGTCTTCAAATCGATTTTGTTCTAACTCTAAGTACAGGCTTAGTGCTTTAATTTCCTCATCAAGTGAAATTTTGTCTTTTTGACTATGTTCCAAATAAATCCTTATTAATCTTGAAAATTTAACAAGATAAACTCGCGCTAGTTTTTTTTCATTATGAATAATATAATCCTGAATTGAATTTAAGGCATTAAATATAAAGTGCGGATTCATTTGCGAGCGTAAACTCTCAATTTTTAAAAAAATATTTTCTAGTTCTTTGTTTTGTTTTTCTTCTATTAATTGTTGTGTTTTTTTTAGTCGCTTATTTTTCATGTTAAAGTATAACCAGCTTGTTAAAATAGAAAGAATAACTATTAAAGCATAAAACCAAATTTGCTTATAGAATATACCTTTTACTTTTACGTTTATTTCTTTAATGTTTGATTCTTGCTGCTCATTTACGGCTTTAAGCTGAAAAGTATAATTACCTTCTTTTAAACTATGGTAAAGTACTTGGTTAACCCCTGTTGTAGTTGTTTCCCATGTATCACTCAAACCTAGCAATCTATAGTGATATATATTTTGATTGGTTAAAAACCCATTGGTATTAAAAGTAAATTTAATTTTGTTTTGGTTATGTTTTAATTTGAAGGTTGATTTTGGACTATATGATTTATCGGCAATTATTACTTCTTTAAAATAAGGTTCAGAAATGTTATTTACTTTAAAAACATTATCAATATTGAAATAGAAAAGGATGCTAGGTGTACTAACATATATGGTGTCTTTTATAAGAACAAAACCGTTAAAATTATAAGAAGGAACTCCGTTTTGTTTATTTAATTTTTTAAATGTTTTAGTTTTAGAATCAAATTTTTGAATTCCCCTATCTCCTGCAATCCATATATTATTTTGATGTGTAATAAGGTGCGTGTTTTTATTTGATAACAAACCGTTTTTTGTTGAATAATGATTTATAATATGGTTGTTTCTCAGCACATAAATACCATTTTTAAGAGAAGAGCACCATAAATCTCCATTTTTAGTTTCTACAATAGCATTTACAAATACAGACTGATTTTTAAGTTTAATTTCAGTTTTGTTGTTATCTTCATTAAAACAAAACAAACCTTTGATAGTAGCAAAATAAGAAAGCTTATTACGCTTACTATAAAAAGAGGTATAACCACGAATATTTTGTAATGGTTTAATCTTTACATAGGTTTTATTACCTCTTATAATAGTTGCCCTTACAATATTATTGGATATAGTAATAATCATCTCATTTTCATTTACAATAGAAATTTTTTTTGTAAATGCTGTTATTCCTTTTAATGCATGTTTTATGTTCAATGATTCATCTAACAATAACAAATCAAAAGTCTTTTTTATATAATATTCTTTTGAAAATGGGTTATAACCAAAATCTTGTGTTTTAGTGTTTTTACCTGTATTTATAGTTGATACATTATGGGTTATTGTATTGTATTTTAAAATCTCATTATTTGCTTGTGCAATTAATAATTCGCCATCTTTTCCTTTATTAATTTTTTGGATTGAACGATTTTCTTTTGAAAAATATAATTTTTGTATTTTAATATTTGGCACAACAAAAACACCATTTTTTAATGTAGTAAACCAATAATTTCCTGCCTTATCTATTACTAACTTAGTAATATAGTTTTTCTTAAATAAATGATGTTTTATTTTTAATTCATTGCTAATTAATTCACAAACATATACGCCAGCTTCAGTACAATACCAAATATCATTATTAATTAGTTTAGTAAAAACGATTTGTTTATCCGGAAGTTGAGATTTAATTTCCTGTGGTTTATTATTAAAATCTAAATTCAAATTATAAAAGATTTTTTTATTTATTGAATGATGAAAAAATATACCCGAATCATTTATTATTGTTGGCATTGTCATAGAAAGGGTACGTATTTGACTGTAATTTGTTTTAAATAATTTTAATTGTAAGCTATCTAAGTCAAATTGGTAAATAACTCCGCCTTTATCACTGTAATAAACTTTATTATTGAAAATTATAGGCTTCATAATAAAAGGGGCGGAATTTATTTTATCTTTTTTTGCTTTTTGAGAGTAGATTTTCTTTGAATTTTTTCTATTATAAACAAGAAAATCATTGTGTCCCTGTATAACCACAAATTCTTTATGGGTTGTTAATTGTATGTTTGCATAGCTTTCGCTTAATTGCTTAAATAGTGTAACTTTATCGTCCTTAACGTAAAAAATTTGGTTTGCTAAAGTGATATACCAAATGGTATTGTCGTCATCTTTATTTAATTGAAAAACCGCAGAACCAACTTGCTTTGGATGATGATAAGCTTTAAATTCTGAGCCATCATATCTAAACAAACCTTTATTTGAAGCCAACCACATAAAACCATCGTCATCTTCAACAACATCATAAAATTCATTATCAGGTAAACCATCTTTTTCTGTTAAATATACAGAGATTGGCTCCTGACCTAATAGGCTTGTAGAGTATAGTAGCAAATAAATAAAAAAACGAAGCTTTAGCATTCTTGGTAAGATAATAAGCGACAACCAATAATTATTTATTTTTTAGTGAAATGTGTATAATATTTTCTAAACACCATAAATTCTATTTTTAATGAGAATGATTTAGTTAGAAAACAAATAGCTTATGAAACGAAAAAAGCCAAAGATTCCTCTTCGGCTTTTTGTGCGGGCGGGGAGACTCGAACTCCCACACCTCGCGGCACTAGATCCTAAGTCT